>NZ_JBJJMO010000010.1:0-88379 GCF_046231935.1 Pseudomonas sp. KCJK9111
GGGCGTCAAATAAGCCGGCCGGCATTGCACCTGTGAAAGGCGCGAGGGTTAGCGGTCTAGGGACTGAGCCGGTCCGGTGCAGCGTACCCCCCAATTCCAATCGCAGGTCCTTGTCCTATGCAAGGCAATCCCCCATGGCTATCATGCCAGCCTCATTCGAAGTCGAGACGCGCATGCTGAAGTTGTTGAATCTCCTCAAGGATGGCCGATTCCATTCCGGAGAAGCTCTGGGGGCGGCTCTGGGCGTCAGTCGCAGTGCGGTGTGGAAGCAGCTGCAGCACCTGGAAAGCGAGCTAAACCTCAGTATCCATAAGGTACGTGGACGCGGCTATCAGCTAGCCTCACCGTTGGTGCTGCTGGACAATGCTGCGATCGCAGGATACGTGGAGGCGGCATCCTGGCCCACATTCATTCATGAGTCGATCGACTCGACCAATGCTGAAGGTATGCGCCTGGCGGCGGAAGGACAGCCAGCGCCCTTCGTCGTCTTGGCGGAGCAGCAGACTGCGGGTCGCGGGAGACGCGGCCGGCAATGGATCAGCCCTTTCGCGCAAAACCTTTACTTCAGTCTGGTGCTGCGCATTGATGGCGGCATGCGCCAGCTGGAGGGCCTGAGCCTGGTCGTGGGGTTGGCGGTCATGCGCACATTGCAGGCATTCGGGGTAAGGAATGTAGGCTTGAAGTGGCCTAACGACGTGCTGGTCGATGGTCACAAGGTCACCGGTATCTTGCTCGAGTTGATCGGTGATCCGGCAGATGTATGCCATGTGGTGCTGGGCATTGGCATAAACGTAAATATGCAGGCCAATGCGCAGGTGGATCAACGATGGACATCCATGCGTCGAGAATTGGGGGCGCCTGTAGACCGCAACCATTTAGTGGCGGTGCTGAGCCACCACTTGGAGAATGAGCTGGGGCGTCACCGCCGCTATGGGTTCGCGGCTTTCCAGGAAGAATGGGAGCATGCGCATCTCTGGCAGGGTCGCAATGTCACGCTCATTGCCGGAGCCACCCAGATACAAGGCGTAGTCGCGGGCGTGGACGGGCAGGGCGGTTTGCGCATGCGTGTAGATGGCGTTGAGAGAGTTTTCAGCGGCGGCGAGCTTAGTTTGAGGTTGAGTGATGATTCTTGAGCTCGATTGCGGTAACAGCTTTATCAAGTGGCGGGTAATTCACGTTCACGACGCAATGATCGTGGGTGGCGGAATCGTGGATTCCGACCAGACACTCATGGACCAGATCAGAGCGCTGGCATGCGTGCAGGTTACGGCTTGCCGTATCGTCAGTGTGCGCAGTGAAGAAGAAACCGACGCTTTGACGTCACTGATTGCTCAAGTGTTTGCCGTCCAGGCACAGGTCGCACGGTCAGCGCCGGAGATGGCGGGCGTGCGCAACGGCTATGAGGACTATCAGCGCCTTGGTATGGATCGTTGGCTGGCAACGCTGGGCGCATTTCACTTGGCCAAGGGCGCTTGCCTCGTCATTGATCTGGGCACTGCGGCCAAAGCGGACTTCGTGGCGGCCAATGGGGAGCATCTCGGCGGCTATATCTGTCCAGGCATGCCTCTGATGCGCAGCCAGCTGCGCACGCACACGCGGCGTATTCGCTATGACGATGCGTCTGCCGAGCGCGCACTGGTCAGCTTGGCTCCGGGTCGCTCAACGGTGGAGGCGGTCGAACGAGGCTGTGTGCTGATGCTGCAAGGCTTCGTGCGCACACAAGTTGAGCAAGCGCGTGAGATGTGGGGCGAGGATTTTGCTGTGTTCCTGACGGGAGGGGATGCCCCGCTGGTCAAGGACTCGCTGCCTGACGCGCGTGTAGTGCCCGACTTGGTCTTTGTAGGCCTGGCCATGGCCTGCCCATTGAATTGAGGTGCCTATGCGCTGGTTGTTCTTGTTGCTGCTGATCCTCAATGGTGTGTACTACGTCTGGAATCAGCAGGAGGCGCCACTCAAGGTCAAGGATGTCACGCCGCTTTCGCTTTATAAAGGCAGTCAGCAGGACATTCGCCTGTTGCGGGAAGCGGGAGTGGCGGCACCTGATCGGCGTCGCGAAGAGTGCCTCATCGTTGGAGGCGCAATGACGACCGAGGTGCTCGAGTCGCTTCGTCAGCGGCTGACAAGTCTGGACATCGCCACGGCTCCAGTCCGTGGGCAGGTCGCAGGTGCCCAGGGGCGTTGGCTCAAAGTAGAGCCTGAAAGTGAACGCTTGTTGGACCCAGCGGCCCTTGACGCGCTTTCCAATGATTTCAAAGACTTAAAACATCAAATTATTTTCTGCCAGGGTATTGCAACTGGTGAATAGCTTGATAGAATGGCGCCCGCTTCGCAGGGAACACCACTCAGGTGGTTGAGTTGCAAGCGGTGTCACCGCAGCTAAGTTTCAGATTTGATTGAAAAAATTTGAAAAAGCGCTTGACACTAGGACGGCAGATGAATAAAATGCCGGCCACATCTGGAGGGATTCCCGAGCGGCCAAAGGGGACGGACTGTAAATCCGTTGCGAGAGCTTCGAAGGTTCGAATCCTTCTCCCTCCACCAGTTTTAGCGAGAGCCGCAAGCCTCGCGGGTATAGTTTAGTGGTAGAACCTCAGCCTTCCAAGCTGATGATGCGGGTTCGATTCCCGCTACCCGCTCCAAGTTTGCTGGTTATTGCACAACGTGTTTCGCTCTTGTAGCTCAGTTGGTAGAGCACACCCTTGGTAAGGGTGAGGTCAGCGGTTCAAGTCCGCTCAAGAGCTCCATATAAACAAGGCAGATATGAAAATATCTGCCTTTGTTTTATCAGCGCAAGACTATTTCTTCTGCGGAGGATTGTATCGATGGCTAAGGAAAAGTTTGATCGTTCCCTTCCCCACGTTAACGTCGGCACTATCGGCCACGTTGACCACGGTAAGACCACTCTGACCGCAGCTCTGACTCGCGTCTGCTCCGAAGTATTCGGTTCGGCAGTCGTTGAGTTCGACAAGATCGACTCGGCTCCGGAAGAAAAAGCGCGCGGTATCACCATCAACACCGCTCACGTTGAGTACAACTCGACCATTCGTCACTACGCTCACGTTGACTGCCCAGGTCACGCTGACTACGTGAAGAACATGATCACCGGTGCTGCCCAGATGGACGGCGCGATCCTGGTTTGCTCGGCCGCCGATGGTCCGATGCCACAAACCCGTGAGCACATCCTGCTGTCCCGTCAGGTTGGCGTTCCGTACATCGTGGTCTTCCTGAACAAGGCTGACCTGGTAGACGACGCTGAGCTGCTGGAACTGGTCGAGATGGAAGTTCGCGACCTGCTGTCCACCTACGACTTCCCAGGCGACGACACCCCGATCATCATCGGTTCGGCTCGTATGGCGCTGGAAGGCAAAGACGACAACGAAATGGGCACTACCGCTGTCAAGAAGCTGGTAGAGACTCTGGATTCCTACATCCCTGAGCCAGTTCGTGCCATCGACCAGCCTTTCCTGATGCCGATCGAAGACGTGTTCTCGATCTCGGGTCGTGGTACCGTTGTGACCGGCCGTATCGAGCGTGGTATCGTCCGCGTTCAGGATCCGCTGGAAATCGTTGGTCTGCGTGACACCACCACCACCACCTGCACCGGTGTTGAGATGTTCCGCAAGCTGCTGGACGAAGGCCGTGCTGGCGAGAACTGCGGCGTTCTGCTGCGTGGTACCAAGCGTGACGACGTTGAGCGTGGCCAGGTTCTGGTCAAGCCAGGTTCGGTCAAGCCGCACACCAAGTTCACCGCAGAAGTCTACGTTCTGTCGAAAGAAGAAGGCGGTCGTCACACTCCGTTCTTCAAAGGCTACCGTCCTCAGTTCTACTTCCGTACCACTGACGTGACCGGTAACTGCGAACTGCCGGAAGGCGTTGAAATGGTAATGCCAGGTGACAACATTCAGATGACTGTTACCCTGATCAAGACCATCGCAATGGAAGACGGTCTGCGCTTCGCTATCCGTGAAGGCGGTCGTACCGTCGGCGCGGGCGTCGTAGCCAAAATTATTGAATAAGTAGTTGATTTACTTGATTGGGCCGGTATAATAGCCGGCCTGATACAGCGTTACAGGTCAGTAGCTCAATTGGCAGAGCGACGGTCTCCAAAACCGTAGGTTGGGGGTTCGATTCCCTCCTGACCTGCCATTTCACCTCGGTGTGATGGCTTTCTTCTTACAGGATCCTCCTCGATGACCCCCAAAACTGAAGCCCAAGAATCGCGTTTTGATCTGTTCAAGTGGCTGGCTGTAGTGGCTTTGGTGGTTGTTGGTGTAGTGGGTAATCAGTATTACTCTGCTGCTCCAATTCTGTACCGCGTACTCGCACTTCTTGCTCTGGCTGCTGTTGCTGGCTTTGTTGCCTTGCAGACCGCGAAGGGTAAGTCGTTCTTTACGCTGGCCAAGGAAGCGCGTACCGAGATTCGTAAAGTCGTATGGCCGACCCGCCAAGAAACCACCCAGACCACGCTGATTGTTGTGGCTGTCGTGCTGGTTATGGCTCTGCTGCTGTGGGGGCTCGATTCCCTGCTCGGCTGGGCGGTCTCCTTGATCGTAGGCTAAAGGTGCCCCGTGGCTAAGCGTTGGTATGTTGTGCATGCTTACTCGGGTTACGAGAAGCATGTGATGCGCTCCTTGATCGAGCGCGTCAAGCTGGCTGGCATGGAAGACGGTTTCGGCGAGATCCTGGTTCCGACCGAAGAAGTCGTTGAAATGCGTAACGGCCAGAAGCGCAAGAGTGAACGCAAGTTCTTTCCGGGCTACGTGTTGGTCCAGATGGAAATGAACGAAGGGACTTGGCACTTGGTCAAGGATACCCCGCGCGTGATGGGCTTTATCGGTGGTACAGCGGACAAGCCCGCACCCATCACTGATAAAGAAGCTGAGGCAATCCTGCGTCGCGTTGCCGACGGCAGTGACAAGCCGAAGCCCAAGACTCTGTTCGAGCCCGGTGAAGTGGTTCGAGTCATTGATGGTCCGTTCGCAGACTTCAATGGTAGTGTCGAAGAGGTTAACTACGAAAAGAGCCGCCTGCAGGTTGCAGTGCTTATTTTCGGTCGCTCTACGCCCGTGGAGCTCGAGTTCAGCCAGGTCGAAAAGGTCTAGGCGGACGAAGCATCCCATACCCCGCAGCCCTGTGTGCTGCGGGGTTTTGTCGTCACTGGGATAAAACGCAAGTCATCCGGGGAGCCAATAGGCGTTCGTACCCGATATTGGAGTAGCTCATGGCTAAGAAGATTCAGGCTTACATCAAGCTGCAAGTTAAGGCCGGCCAGGCCAACCCAAGCCCACCCGTTGGTCCAGCACTGGGCCAACATGGTGTGAACATCATGGAATTCTGCAAGGCCTTCAACGCCCGTACCCAGGGTCAAGAAGCCGGCCTGCCGACTCCAGTGATCATCACTGTATACAGCGACCGTAGCTTCACCTTCGAGACCAAGAGCACTCCTGCCTCGGTTCTGCTGAAGAAAGCTGCTGGCCTGACCAGTGGTTCGGCTCGCCCGAACACCGTTAAAGTCGGTACCGTTACCCGCGCTCAGCTGGAAGAAATCGCCAAGGCTAAACAAGCCGACCTGACTTCTGCTGACCTGGACGCAGCTGTACGCACCATCGCTGGCTCTGCCCGCAGCATGGGCTTGAACGTGGAGGGTGTGTAATGGCTAAGCTGACCAAGCGCCAAAAGGCAATCGCCGAAAAAATCGAAGCAGGCAAGGCCTATAACTTCGAAGAAGCGGCAACTCTGCTGGCTTCGCTGCCGGCTGCCAAGTTCGTCGAATCGTACGACATCGCGGTAAACCTCGGTGTTGACCCACGTAAATCCGACCAGGTTGTTCGTAGCGCTACCGTGCTGCCACACGGCACTGGCAAGACTGTACGTGTTGCTGTCTTCACCCAGGGTCCAGCTGCTGAAGCCGCTCTGGCTGCCGGCGCTGACCGCGTAGGTATGGACGATCTGGCTGCTGAAATGAAAGGCGGCGACCTGAACTATGACGTCGTCATCGCATCGCCTGATGCCATGCGTGTCGTAGGTCAGCTGGGTCAGGTTCTGGGCCCACGTGGCCTGATGCCTAACCCGAAGGTTGGTACCGTAACCCCAGACGTAGCCACTGCCGTGAAAAACGCCAAGGCTGGTCAGGTTCGCTACCGTACCGACAAGAACGGTATCATTCACACTTCCGTTGGCAAAATCGGCTTCGAAGCCGGCAAGCTGAAGGAAAACGTTGAAGCGCTGATCGCTGACCTCAAGCGTATCAAGCCAGCTTCTTCGAAAGGTATCTACGTCAAGCGCGTTACCCTGAGCACCACTATGGGCCCAGGTCTGGTCATCGACCAGAGCTCGCTGGACGTGTAAGAACATGGTGGTGTGACCTGTCACGCCACCAGCAAAAATTGGGGTCCCTGCCTGGCGGGGGCTATCCAAGACCGTAGGCGGCGCAAGCCTTAAAACACCAGCCCACGCAGATGGTGCTCCCGATTCGTTACCGAATCAGACACCAAAACGACATCCGGCTTCGGCCAGATGAAACGGTAAAAACCAGGAGTAAACCCGTGGCAATTAAACTCGAAGACAAGAAGGCCATCGTCGCTGAAGTCAACGAGGCTGCCAAAGTCGCTCTGTCCGCTGTCGTGGCCGATGCCCGTGGTGTGACTGTAAGCGCAATGACCGGACTCCGTAAAGAGGCCCGCGAAGCTGGCGTATACGTGCGTGTCGTACGTAACACCCTGCTCAAGCGCGCTGTTGAAGGCACCGAATTTTCGATCCTCAACGATGCGTTCAAAGGCCCGACCCTGATTGCTTTCTCCAACGAACACCCGGGCGCTGCTGCCCGTCTGTTCAAAGAGTTCGCCAAGGGTCAGGACAAGTTCGAGATCAAGGCAGCTGCGTTTGACGGCAATTTCATTGCAGCGAACCAGATCGACGTGTTGGCTACCCTGCCGACCCGCGACGAAGCTATTGCGAAACTGATGAGCGTGATCCAAGGCGCTACCAGCAAGCTGGCTCGTACTCTGGCAGCCATTCGCGACCAGAAAGAAGCTACCGCTGCCTAAGGCAAGCGAAACTCTTTCAAAATCATTCGTTTAATTTGATGGCTGCGTAGGCTGTCACCCCAATACAGGATTTAAGTCATGTCCCTGACTAACGAGCAAATCATCGAAGCAATCGGCCAGAAAACCGTTCTGGAAGTTGTTGAGCTGATCAAAGCTATGGAAGAAACCTTCGGCGTTACCGCTGCTGTTGCCGCTGCTGGCCCAGCTGCTGCTGCTGCCGTTGTTGAAGAGCAGACCGAGTTCAACGTTGTTCTGGTTGAAGCTGGCGACAAGAAAGTGAACGTGATCAAGGCCGTTCGCGAACTGACCGGTCTGGGCCTGAAAGAAGCCAAAGAGAAAGTCGATGGCGCTCCTCAGGTTGTAGCTGAAGGCGTTTCGAAAGAAGCCGCTGAAGACGCTAAGAAGAAGCTGGAAGAAGCAGGCGCTAAAGTCGAGCTGAAGTAATCTCGACCTTGCGACGCCAGTCCGAGCGTTGAGCAAAGGGCTGATGGCTGGTGGCTTATGCCACCGGCCTTTTTCCGTTATTGGCGGTCGGTCAGGCCGGCCCCGATAACAAGCTGCAAGACACCCATGTGGGTGGCGCAAACCAAGGGTTTGCACGATTTTCTGGCTGCTCCCGCCGGGAGAAGCCAAACAAGCAGGTGACCAAGCTGGGGAACGCTGATGGCTTACTCATACACTGAGAAAAAACGTATCCGCAAGGACTTTAGCAAGTTGCCGGACGTGATGGATGTGCCTTACCTCCTGGCCATCCAGCTGGATTCGTATCGCGAATTCCTGCAAGCGGGAGCATCCAAGGATCAGTTCCGCGACGTCGGTCTGCATGCGGCCTTCAAATCGGTATTCCCGATCATCAGCTACTCCGGCAATGCTGCCTTGGAGTACGTAGGCTATCGCCTGGGCGAACCCGCCTTCGATGTGAAGGAATGTGTCCTGCGTGGCGTGACCTTCGCGGTCCCACTGCGGGTCAAGGTGCGCCTGATCATCTTCGACAAGGAATCGTCGAACAAAGCGATCAAGGACATCAAAGAGCAAGAAGTCTACATGGGCGAAATCCCCCTGATGACTGAGAACGGTACCTTCGTAATCAACGGTACCGAGCGTGTGATCGTTTCCCAGCTGCACCGCTCGCCGGGTGTATTCTTCGACCACGACCGTGGCAAGACTCACAGCTCGGGCAAGCTGCTGTACTCCGCTCGCATCATTCCTTACCGCGGCTCCTGGTTGGACTTCGAGTTCGATCCCAAGGACTGCGTATTCGTGCGTATCGACCGTCGCCGCAAACTGCCGGCTTCCGTCCTGCTGCGCGCGCTGGGCTACAGCACTGAAGAAGTGCTGAACACCTTCTACACCACCAACGTGTTCCATGTTTCCGGCGAGAACCTCAGCCTTGAACTGGTGCCACAGCGTCTGCGTGGTGAAGTCGCGGTCATGGACATCCATGACGAGAATGGCAAGGTCATCGTCGAGCAAGGCCGCCGCATCACTGCGCGCCATATCAATCAGCTCGAAAAAGCCGGTGTCAAACAGCTCGACGTGCCAATGGAATACGTCCTGGGCCGTACGACTGCCAAGGCCATCGTGCACCCTGCAACCGGCGAGATCATTGCCGAGTGCAACACCGAGCTGACGACCGAACTGCTGGTTAAAGTCGCCAAGGCACAGGTTGTCCGTATCGAGACCCTGTACACCAACGACATCGATTGCGGTCCGTTCATCTCCGATACCTTGAAGATCGACACCACCAGCAACCAATTGGAAGCTCTGGTCGAAATCTATCGCATGATGCGTCCAGGTGAGCCGCCGACCAAGGATGCTGCCGAAACCCTGTTCAACAACCTGTTCTTCAGCGCCGAGCGTTACGACCTGTCCGCCGTCGGCCGCATGAAGTTCAACCGTCGTATCGGTCGCACCGAAATCGAAGGTTCGGGCGTGCTGAGCAAGGAAGATATCGTCGAGGTTCTGAAGACTCTCGTCGATATCCGTAACGGCAAAGGCATCGTCGACGACATCGACCACCTGGGTAACCGTCGCGTACGTTGCGTTGGTGAAATGGCCGAGAACCAGTTCCGTGTAGGCCTGGTGCGTGTCGAGCGCGCGGTCAAGGAACGTCTGTCGATGGCTGAAAGCGAAGGCCTGATGCCTCAGGACCTGATCAACGCCAAGCCGGTTGCGGCGGCGGTGAAAGAGTTCTTCGGTTCCAGCCAGCTTTCGCAGTTCATGGACCAGAACAACCCGCTCTCCGAGATCACCCACAAGCGCCGTGTTTCCGCACTCGGCCCTGGCGGTCTGACCCGAGAGCGTGCTGGCTTCGAGGTACGTGACGTACACCCGACTCACTACGGCCGTGTGTGCCCGATCGAGACCCCTGAAGGTCCGAACATCGGTCTGATCAACTCCCTGGCTGCGTATGCTCGCACCAACCAGTACGGCTTCCTGGAAAGCCCGTACCGTGTGGTGAAGGAAGGCGTTGTCAGCGACGACATCGTATTCCTGTCTGCCATCGAAGAGGCCGATCACGTGATCGCCCAGGCTTCGGCCGCGATGAACGACAAGAAGCAGCTGATCGATGAGCTGGTCGCTGTGCGTCACCTGAACGAATTCACCGTCAAGGCGCCGGAAGACGTCACCCTGATGGACGTTTCGCCCAAGCAGGTAGTCTCGGTCGCTGCGTCGCTGATCCCATTCCTGGAGCACGACGACGCCAACCGTGCACTGATGGGCTCGAACATGCAGCGTCAGGCTGTACCCACCCTGCGTGCCGACAAGCCGCTGGTAGGTACCGGCATGGAGCGCAACGTTGCCCGTGACTCCGGTGTCTGCGTGGTTGCTCGCCGCGGTGGCGTGATCGACTCGGTCGACGCCAGCCGTATCGTGGTCCGTGTAGCGGATGACGAAGTGGAAACCGGTGAGGCAGGTGTAGATATCTACAACCTGACCAAGTACACCCGTTCGAACCAGAACACCTGCATCAACCAGCGTCCGTTGGTGAGCAAGGGTGACATGGTACAGCGCGGCGATATCATGGCCGATGGCCCGTCCACCGACATGGGTGAGCTGGCGCTGGGTCAGAACATGCGCATCGCGTTCATGGCATGGAACGGCTTCAACTTCGAAGACTCCATCTGCCTCTCCGAGCGCGTCGTTCAGGAAGATCGCTTCACCACGATCCACATCCAGGAACTGACCTGTGTGGCCCGTGACACCAAGCTTGGCCCAGAAGAGATCACTGCAGACATCCCGAACGTGGGTGAGGCTGCGCTGAACAAGCTGGACGAAGCCGGTATCGTTTACGTCGGTGCTGAAGTTGGCGCTGGCGATATTCTGGTCGGCAAGGTAACGCCAAAAGGCGAAACCCAGCTCACCCCTGAAGAAAAACTGCTGCGCGCGATCTTCGGCGAAAAAGCCAGCGACGTTAAGGACACTTCCCTGCGCGTACCGACCGGTACCAAGGGTACTGTCATCGACGTTCAGGTCTTCACCCGTGATGGCGTCGAGCGTGACAGCCGTGCGCTGGCCATCGAGAAGATGCAGCTCGACGAGATCCGCAAGGACCTCAACGAGGAGTTCCGCATCGTCGAAGGCGCAACCTTCGAGCGTCTGCGCTCTGCGTTGGATGGTCAGGTGGTCGACGGTGGTGCAGGCCTGAAGAAAGGCACTGTCATCACTGATGAAGTCCTCGCCGGTCTGGAGCACGGTCAGTGGTTCAAACTGCGCATGGCCGAAGATGCACTGAACGAGCAGCTGGAAAAGGCTCAGCAGTACATCGTCGACCGTCGCCGACTGCTGGACGACAAGTTCGAAGACAAGAAGCGCAAGCTGCAACAGGGCGATGACCTGGCACCAGGCGTTCTGAAGATCGTCAAGGTCTACCTGGCAATCCGCCGTCGCATCCAGCCGGGTGACAAGATGGCCGGTCGTCACGGTAACAAAGGTGTTGTCTCGGTGATCATGCCGGTCGAAGACATGCCGCATGACGCCAACGGCACGCCGGTCGATGTCGTACTGAACCCGCTGGGTGTACCTTCGCGTATGAACGTGGGTCAGATTCTGGAAACCCACTTGGGCCTCGCGGCCAAGGGTCTGGGTGAAAAGATCGATCGCATGATCGAGGAGCAGCGCAAGGCCGCAGAGCTGCGCGTGTTCCTGACCGAGGTCTACAACGAGATCGGTGGTCGTCAGGAAAGCCTCGACGAGTTCAGCGATGAAGAAATTCTCGCCCTGGCTCATAACCTGAAGAAAGGCGTGCCAATGGCAACGCCCGTGTTCGACGGTGCGAAAGAGAGCGAGATCAAGGCCATGCTGAAGCTGGCCGACCTGCCTGAGAGCGGCCAGATGGTGCTGTTCGATGGCCGTACCGGCAACAAGTTCGAGCGTCCTGTGACCGTTGGTTACATGTACATGCTGAAGCTGAACCACTTGGTGGACGACAAGATGCACGCGCGTTCCACTGGTTCTTACAGCCTGGTTACTCAGCAGCCGCTGGGTGGTAAGGCACAGTTCGGTGGTCAGCGTTTCGGGGAGATGGAAGTGTGGGCGCTGGAAGCATACGGCGCGGCATACACCCTGCAAGAAATGCTCACAGTGAAGTCGGACGACGTGAACGGCCGTACCAAGATGTACAAGAACATCGTGGATGGCGATCACCGTATGGAGCCGGGCATGCCCGAGTCCTTCAACGTGTTGATCAAAGAGATCCGTTCGCTCGGTATCGATATCGATCTGGAAACCGAATAACACGTGACGTGAAGGGGAGTGGGGCAGGCAGTGCCCGCTCCCTGCTCCGCCAGGAGGAAAGGCCTTGAAAGACCTACTGAATTTGCTGAAAAACCAGGGTCAAGTCGAAGAGTTCGACGCCATCCGCATCGGTCTGGCGTCACCAGAGATGATCCGTTCGTGGTCGTTCGGTGAAGTTAAGAAGCCGGAAACCATCAACTACCGTACGTTCAAACCAGAACGTGACGGCCTGTTCTGCGCCAAGATCTTTGGCCCAGTCAAGGACTACGAGTGCCTGTGCGGTAAGTACAAGCGCCTCAAGCATCGCGGCGTTATCTGCGAGAAGTGCGGCGTTGAAGTTGCCCTCGCCAAGGTCCGTCGTGAGCGCATGGCTCACATCGAGCTGGCTTCGCCGGTCGCACACATCTGGTTCCTGAAGTCGCTGCCGTCCCGTATCGGCTTGCTGATGGACATGACCCTGCGTGATATCGAGCGCGTGCTCTACTTCGAGAGCTACGTCGTAATCGACCCAGGCATGACTACGCTTGAAAAAGGCCAGTTGCTCAACGACGAGCAGTACTTCGAAGCGCTGGAAGAGTTCGGTGACGATTTCGACGCCCGCATGGGTGCCGAGGCTGTCCGCGAGCTGCTGCACGCTATCGACCTGGAGCACGAGATCGGCCGCCTGCGTGAAGAGATTCCGCAGACCAACTCGGAAACCAAGATCAAGAAGCTGTCCAAGCGCCTGAAGCTCATGGAAGCCTTCCAGGGCTCCGGCAACCTGCCTGAGTGGATGGTCCTGACCGTCCTGCCAGTGCTGCCGCCGGACCTGCGCCCACTGGTACCGTTGGATGGCGGCCGCTTCGCGACCTCCGATCTGAACGACCTGTACCGTCGGGTGATCAACCGTAACAACCGTCTCAAGCGCCTGCTGGATCTGTCGGCGCCGGACATCATCGTGCGCAACGAAAAGCGCATGCTGCAGGAAGCGGTCGACGCCCTGCTGGACAACGGCCGTCGTGGTCGCGCCATCACTGGTTCGAACAAGCGTCCGCTGAAGTCCCTGGCCGACATGATCAAAGGTAAGCAAGGTCGCTTCCGTCAGAACTTGCTCGGTAAGCGTGTGGACTACTCCGGCCGTTCGGTAATTACCGTAGGCCCGACCCTGCGTCTGCACCAGTGCGGTCTGCCGAAGAAGATGGCCCTCGAGCTGTTCAAACCGTTCATTTTCGGCAAGCTGGAAATGCGTGGTCTGGCGACCACCATCAAGGCTGCCAAAAAGATGGTCGAGCGCGAACTGCCAGAGGTGTGGGACGTTCTCGCCGAAGTGATTCGCGAACACCCCGTGCTGCTCAACCGTGCACCGACCCTGCACCGTCTGGGTATCCAGGCCTTTGAACCGGTACTGATCGAAGGTAAGGCCATCCAGCTGCACCCGCTGGTCTGCGCCGCGTACAACGCCGACTTCGACGGTGACCAGATGGCCGTTCACGTGCCGCTGACGCTGGAAGCCCAGCTCGAAGCGCGTGCACTGATGATGTCGACCAACAACATCCTGTCGCCAGCCAACGGTGAGCCAATCATCGTTCCGTCTCAGGACGTCGTGTTGGGTCTGTATTACATGACCCGTGAGGCCATCAACGCCAAGGGCGAGGGTCGTGTGTTTGCCGACCTGCAGGAAGTCGACCGCGTATTCCGCGCCGGCGAAGCTGCCCTGCACGCGAAAATCAAGGTTCGTATCAACGAGACCGTGAAAGACCGTGATGGCAGCGTCACCAAGAACACCCGCATCGTCGACACCACTGTTGGCCGTGCGCTGCTGTTCCAGGTTGTACCTGCTGGCCTGCCTTACGATGTCGTCAACCAGCCAATGAAGAAAAAGGCGATCTCCAAGCTGATCAACCAGTGCTACCGCGTGGTTGGTCTGAAAGAGACCGTAATCTTCGCTGACCAGTTGATGTACACCGGTTTCGCCTACTCGACCATCTCCGGTGTTTCCATCGGTGTGAACGACTTCGTCATCCCGGATGAGAAGGCGCGCATCATCGGTACGGCTACCGATGAAGTGAAGGAAATCGAAAGTCAGTACGCCTCCGGCCTGGTAACCCAGGGCGAGAAGTACAACAAGGTCATCGACTTGTGGTCCAAGGCGAACGACGAAGTGTCCAAGGCGATGATGGCCAACCTTTCGAAAGAGAAGGTCATTGATCGCGAGGGCAACGAAGTCGACCAGGAATCGTTCAACTCGATGTACATGATGGCTGACTCGGGTGCGCGTGGTTCTGCAGCCCAGATCCGTCAGCTGGCCGGTATGCGTGGCCTGATGGCCAAGCCGGACGGCTCCATCATCGAGACGCCGATCACCGCGAACTTCCGTGAAGGTCTGAGCGTACTTCAGTACTTCATCTCGACTCACGGTGCTCGTAAGGGTCTGGCGGATACCGCACTGAAGACTGCTAACTCCGGTTACCTGACGCGTCGTCTGGTAGACGTGGCGCAGGACCTGGTGGTGACCGAGATCGACTGCGGTACCGACCAAGGTCTGGTCATGACCCCGCACATCGAAGGCGGCGACGTTGTCGAGCCGCTGGGTGAGCGTGTTCTGGGCCGTGTGATCGCCCGTGACGTGTTCAAGCCAGGCACCGAGGACGTCATCGTTCCTGCCGGTACGCTGGTAGACGAGAAGTGGGTCGAGTTCATCGAGCTGAACAGCATCGACGAAGTGGTCGTGCGTTCGCCGATCAGCTGCGAGACCCGCTTTGGTATCTGCGCCAAGTGCTACGGCCGTGACCTGGCGCGCGGTCATCAGGTGAACATCGGTGAAGCGGTCGGCGTCATCGCCGCCCAGTCCATCGGTGAGCCTGGTACCCAGCTGACCATGCGTACGTTCCACATCGGTGGTGCTGCAAGCCGGACCTCGGCTGCTGACAGCGTTCAGGTGAAGAATGGCGGTATGGTACGTCTGCATAACCTGAAGCAGGTTGAGCGCGCAGACGGTAACCTGGTTGCCGTGTCGCGTTCGGGCGAGTTGGCCATTGCCGACGAATTCGGTCGTGAGCGTGAGCGTTACAAGCTGCCGTACGGCGCTGTGATTTCGGTCAAGGAAGGTGACAAGGTCGAAGCTGGCGCCATCGTCGCTAAGTGGGACCCGCACACCCACCCGATCGTGACCGAGCTCAAAGGTACCGTGACCTTCGTGGGCATGGAAGAAAACATCACCATCAAGCGTCAGACCGATGAGCTCACCGGCCTGACCAACATTGAAGTGTTGGACGTCAAGGATCGCCCTGCCGCAGGCAAGGAAATCCGTCCGGCCATCAAGATGGTGGATGCCTCTGGCAAGGACCTGTACCTGCCGGGTACCGATGTACCTGCCCAGTACTTCCTGCCGGCCAACGCCCTGGTTGGCGTAGCCGACGGTGCCCAGATCGGTGTCGGTGACGTTATCGCGCGTATCCCGCAAGAAACGTCCAAGACCCGTGACATCACCGGTGGTCTGCCACGTGTTGCCGACTTGTTCGAAGCGCGTCGTCCGAAGGAAGCGTCGATTCTGGCTGAAGTCAGCGGTACCATCGCCTTCGGTAAAGAGACCAAGGGCAAGCGTCGCCTGGTGATCACGCCGACCGACGGTAGCGATCCGTACGAAGAGCTGATTCCGAAGTGGCGTCACCTGAACGTCTTCGAGGGTGAGCAGGTAAACCGCGGCGAAGTTATCTCGGACGGCCCGAGCGATCCGCACGACATCCTGCGTCTGTTGGGTGTCAGCGCACTCGCCAAGTACATCGTCAACGAGATTCAGGACGTTTACCGTCTGCAAGGCGTTAAGATCAACGACAAGCACATCGAGACCATCCTGCGCCAGATGCTGCGCAAGGTCGAGATTTCCGAGTCGGGCGATTCCAGCTTCATCAAGGGCGACCAGATGGAACTGACTCAGGTACTGGTAGAGAACGAGCGTCTCGCCGGCGAGGACAAGTTCATCTCCAAGTTCACCCGTGTGCTGCTGGGTATCACCAAGGCGTCGCTGTCGACCGAGTCGTTCATTTCCGCGGCTTCCTTCCAGGAAACCACCCGCGTACTGACCGAAGCGGCCGTAACTGGCAAGCGCGACTACCTGCGTGGTCTGAAAGAAAACGTGGTCGTGGGTCGCTTGATCCCGGCCGGTACCGGTCTGGCTTACCACAGCGAGCGCAAGCGTCGCCGTGATGCAGACAAGCCGCTGCGTGTAAGCGCCAGTGAGGTGGAAGCCGCACTGACCGAAGCACTGAACTCCAGCGGTAACTGAGTACAGGGCAGGGCCCCGGTTGACCCCGAACGGTCGTCGGCGACATGAAATGTTGCCGATGATCGGGCGGGGAGGGCCGGGGCCTTGTCTTGACTGGGTGCAAGATCCTCTTTAGACTTTTGTACCCTTAAATTTGGTGAGGCTCCGTCTCGCCAATTTTTGGCTTTCTTGCAAGACAATAGAGTCGCAAGACAATCAGTGGAGCTAGTAGATGGCAACTATCAACCAGCTGGTACGTCAGCCGCGTAAGCGTTCGGTCGAGAAGTCCGACGTTCCTGCGCTGCAGAACTGCCCGCAACGTCGTGGCGTGTGCACCCGTGTGTACACCACTACGCCGAAAAAACCTAACTCGGCACTGCGTAAAGTATGCCGTGTGCGTCTGACCAACGGTTTCGAGGTTTCCTCGTACATCGGTGGTGAAGGCCACAACCTGCAAGAGCACAGCGTCGTCCTGATCCGTGGCGGCCGTGTAAAAGACTTGCCAGGTGTTCGTTACCACACCGTTCGCGGCTCTCTGGATACTTCGGGCGTTAAAGGCCGTAACCAGGGTCGTTCGAAGTACGGTACCAAGCGTCCGAAGTAATCGGCCGTTTGCAGACATCCATTTTTTTGAGTCGATAAGAGTAAGGTCGGGCGGGGGTCGTAGACCCAGGTCCCGGGCTAACCTGAAGACCGTTTGAGGGCTTATCATGCCAAGACGTCGTGTAGCAGCAAAACGTGAGATCCTTGACGATCCTAAGTACGGATCGCAGATTCTCGCCAAGTTCATGAACCACGTGATGGAAAGCGGCAAAAAGGCCGTAGCCGAGCGCATCGTTTATGGTGCCCTGGATACCGTCAAAGCACGCAAGAACAGCGACCCCCTGGAAATCTTCGAGAAAGCTCTCGACGCCATCGCTCCGCTGGTCGAAGTAAAGTCCCGTCGTGTCGGCGGTGCCACTTACCAGGTCCCGGTTGAAGTTCGTCCATCCCGTCGTAACGCTCTGGCCATGCGCTGGCTCGTAGACTACGCCCGCAAGCGCGGCGAGAAGTCGATGGCTCTGCGCCTGGCTGGCGAGCTGCTGGATGCTGCCGAAGGCAAGGGTGCTGCAGTCAAGAAGCGTGAAGACGTGCACCGTATGGCTGAAGCCAACAAAGCGTTCTCGCACTACCGCTTCTAATTCAAGCATCAATTACTTTGCGAGGGCTTTATGGCTCGTACTACAGCAATTAACCGCTACCGTAACATTGGTATCTGTGCCCACGTTGACGCGGGCAAGACCACCACTACCGAGCGGATCCTGTTCTACACAGGTCTGAGCCACAAGATGGGCGAGGTGCACGACGGCGCCGCGACCACCGACTGGATGGTGCAGGAGCAGGAGCGGGGTATCACCATTACCTCCGCTGCCGTGACCACCTTCTGGAAAGGTTCCGTTGGTCAGTACGACAACTACCGCGTAAACGTCATCGATACCCCCGGCCACGTTGACTTCACCATTGAAGTAGAACGTTCGCTGCGCGTACTCGACGGCGCGGTCGTTGTGTTCTGCGGCACCTCCGGTGTCGAGCCTCAGTCCGAAACCGTATGGCGTCAGGCCAACAAGTACGGTGTTCCACGTGTTGTCTACGTGAACAAGATGGACCGTGCAGGTGCCAACTTCCTGCGCGTCGTAGGTCAGATCAAGAACCGTCTGGGCCACACTCCGGTTCCGGTTCAGCTGGCCATCGGTTCGGAAGATAACTTCCAGGGTCAGGTCGACCTGATCAAGATGAAGGCTATCTACTGGAACGACGACGACAAGGGCACCACCTACCGCGAGGAAGAAATTCCTGCGGACATGCTTGAGCTGGCTCAAGAGTGGCGCAACAACATGGTCGAAGCTGCTGCTGAAGCCAACGAAGAGCTGATGAACAAGTACCTGGAAGGCGGTGAGCTCACCGTTGACGAGATCAAGGCAGGCCTGCGCGCGCGCACCCTGGCCAGCGAGATCGTTCCAGCTGTTTGCGGTTCGTCGTTCAAGAACAAGGGTGTTCCCCTGGTTCTCGACGCCGTCATCGACTACCTGCCTGCTCCTACCGAGATTCCTGCCATCCAGGGTATCAACCCGGACGACAAGGATCTGGACAAGGAAGATCCGGCTGTTCGTAAAGACGAGCGTCACGCCGACGACAACGAGCCGTTCTCGGCCCTGGCGTTCAAGATCGCGACCGACCCGTTCGTAGGTACTCTGACCTTTGTTCGCGTCTACTCGGGTGTTCTGAGCTCCGGCGACTCCGTGATCAACTCGGTGAAAGGCAAGAAAGAGCGCGTTGGTCGTATGGTGCAGATGCACGCCAACCAGCGTGAAGAGATCAAGGAAGTGCGCGCTGGTGACATCGCCGCCCTGATCGGTATGAAAGACGTGACCACCGGTGAAACCCTGTGCAACGCCGATCATCCAATCATCCTTGAGCGTATGGACTTCCCTGAGCCGGTAATCTCCCTGTCCGTCGAGCCGAAAACCAAGGCTGACCAGGAGAAGATGGGTATCGCACTGGGCAAGCTGGCCCAGGAAGACCCGTCGTTCCGCGTCAAGACCGACGAAGAAACCGGCCAGACCATCATCTCCGGTATGGGTGAGCTGCACCTGGACATCCTCGTTGACCGCATGAAGCGCGAATTCAACGTCGAAGCCAACATCGGTAAGCCTCAGGTTTCGTACCGCGAGAAGATCACCAAGTCCAACGTTGAGATCGAAGGCAAGTTCGTTCGTCAGTCGGGTGGTCGTGGTCAGTTCGGTCACTGCTGGATCCGTTTCTCGGAGCCGGAAGTGGACGAAAAAGGCAACATCACCGAAGGTCTGGTGTTTACCAACGAAGTCGTTGGTGGTGTGATTCCGAAGGAATTCATCGCCCCGATCCAGAAGGGTATCGAAGAGCAGATGAAGAACGGCGTCGTTGCCGGCTATCCTCTGATCGGCCTGAAGGCCACGGTATTCGACGGTTCGTACCACGACGTCGACTCCAACGAAATGGCGTTCAAGATCGCTGCATCGATGGCAACCAAGCAGCTGGCCCAGAAGGGTGGCGGCGTGGTTCTCGAGCCGATCATGAAGGTCGAAGTTGTAACCCCGGAAGACTACCTGGGTGACGTGATGGGTGACCTGAACCGTCGTCGTGGTCTGGTACAGGGTATGGATGAGTCGGTCTCTGGCCGCGTCGTCCGCGCTGAAGTTCCGCTCGGGGAAATGTTCGGTTACGCGACCGACGTTCGTTCCATGTCTCAGGGTCGCGCAAGCTACTCCATGGAATTCTCCAAGTACGCTGAAGCTCCGTCGAACATCGTCGAAGCTCTCATTAAAAAACAAGGCTGATTCAGCCCCTTTAGGCTAGGAGTTCACTGTCGTGGCTAAAGAAAAATTTGATCGTTCCCTTCCCCACGTTAACGTCGGCACTATCGGCCACGTTGACCACGGTAAGACCACTCTGACCGCAGCTCTGACTCGCGTCTGCTCCGAAGTATTCGGTTCGGCAGTCGTTGAGTTCGACAAGATCGACTCGGCTCCGGAAGAAAAAGCGCGCGGTATCACCATCAACACCGCTCACGTTGAGTACAACTCGACCATTCGTCACTACGCTCACGTTGACTGCCCAGGTCACGCTGACTACGTGAAGAACATGATCACCGGTGCTGCCCAGATGGACGGCGCGATCCTGGTTTGCTCGGCCGCCGATGGTCCGATGCCACAAACCCGTGAGCACATCCTGCTGTCCCGTCAGGTTGGCGTTCCGTACATCGTGGTCTTCCTGAACAAGGCTGACCTGGTAGACGACGCTGAGCTGCTGGAACTGGTCGAGATGGAAGTTCGCGACCTGCTGTCCACCTACGACTTCCCAGGCGACGACACCCCGATCATCATCGGTTCGGCTCGTATGGCGCTGGAAGGCAAAGACGACAACGAAATGGGCACTACCGCTGTCAAGAAGCTGGTAGAGACTCTGGATTCCTACATCCCTGAGCCAGTTCGTGCCATCGACCAGCCTTTCCTGATGCCGATCGAAGACGTGTTCTCGATCTCGGGTCGTGGTACCGTTGTGACCGGCCGTATCGAGCGTGGTATCGTCCGCGTTCAGGATCCGCTGGAAATCGTTGGTCTGCGTGACACCACCACCACCACCTGCACCGGTGTTGAGATGTTCCGCAAGCTGCTGGACGAAGGCCGTGCTGGCGAGAACTGCGGCGTTCTGCTGCGTGGTACCAAGCGTGACGACGTTGAGCGTGGCCAGGTTCTGGTCAAGCCAGGTTCGGTCAAGCCGCACACCAAGTTCACCGCAGAAGTCTACGTTCTGTCGAAAGAAGAAGGCGGTCGTCACACTCCGTTCTTCAAAGGCTACCGTCCTCAGTTCTACTTCCGTACCACTGACGTGACCGGTAACTGCGAACTGCCGGAAGGCGTTGAAATGGTAATGCCAGGTGACAACATTCAGATGACTGTTACCCTGATCAAGACCATCGCAATGGAAGACGGTCTGCGCTTCGCTATCCGTGAAGGCGGTCGTACCGTCGGCGCCGGCGTCGTAGCCAAAATCATCGAGTAATCACTCGACCGATTGAAAAAGGCCCCCGCTCAGCGGGGGCTTTTTTTATTGGGTTGACACTAATTGGGGGCGTCTATAGAATCACGCCTCCTTTTAGCGGGCGTAGTGCGTCCGTTGGGAACAGCCTGGAGTCTGAAATCCAATGCAAAATCAGCAAATCCGTATCAGGTTGAAGGCTTTCGACCATCGCCTGATCGACCAATCCACCCAGGAAATCGTGGAAACCGCGAAACGTACTGGTGCACAAGTGCGTGGTCCAATTCCACTGCCTACCCGCAAAGAGCGTTTCACCGTTCTGGTCTCCCCGCACGTCAACAAAGACGCGCGTGACCAGTACGAGATTCGCACTCATAAGCGTGTTCTGGACATCGTCCAGCCAACGGATAAAACCGTTGATGCGCTGATGAAGCTTGATCTGGCGGCAGGTGTGGAAGTACAGATCAGCCTCGGCTAAGACTTCGGTCTGGTCGTGTAACGCTCTGAAATGGGCGGCCATAGCGGGTGAAAGCCCCGTACACTCATGAGGTTTACAACATGACTATTGGTGTAATCGGTCGCAAGTGCGGTATGACCCGCATTTTCACCGAAGAAGGTGTCTCCATTCCGGTCACGGTCATTGAGATCGAGCCGAATCGCGTCACCCAGTTCAAAACTGAAGAAACCGATGGCTACCGTGCAGTGCAAGTCACTGTCGGCGAGCGTCGTGCTTCGCGTGTGACTGCCGCTCAGGCAGGCCACTTCGCCAAGGCCAACGTTGCCGCTGGTCGCGGTGTTTGGGAGTTCCGTCTTGAAGAAGGCGATTTCCAGGCTGGCGATCTGATCAAAGCTGAACTCTTCACTGCAGGCCAGCTGGTAGACGTTACTGGTCAGTCCAAAGGTAAAGGCTTCGCCGGTACCATCAAGCGCTGGAACTTCCGTGGCCAGGACAACACCCACGGTAACTCCGTGTCGCACCGTGTCCCAGGTTCCATCGGCCAGTGCCAGACTCCTGGTCGTGTGTTCAAGGGCAAGAAGATGTCCGGTCACATGGGCGCCGAGCGCGTGACTGTTCAGTCCCTGGAAGTTGTTCGCGTAGACGCTGAGCGCAACCTGCTGCTGGTCAAGGGTGCCGTTCCAGGCGCTACTGGCGGCGACGTGGTTGTACGTCCAGCTGTCAAGGCTCGCGGTTAAGGGGAAACTGACATGCAACTTAATGTAAATGACGCTCAGGCGATCGAAGTTTCCGAACTGACTTTCGGTGGCGAATTCAACGAGACGCTGGTACACCAAGCAGTCGTGGCCTACATGGCCGGCGGCCGTCAGGGCACCAAGCAGCAAAAGACCCGTTCCGACGTGGCTGGTGGCGGTAAGCGCCCATGGCGTCAGAAGGGTACTGGCCGTGCTCGTGCTGGTACCACTCGTGGTCCGATCTGGCGTGGCGGTGGTGTAACCTTCGCAGCTCGCCCTCAAGATCACTCGCAGAAGCTCAACAAGAAGATGTACCGCGCAGCTCTGCGCTCCATCCTCGCTGAGCTGGTGCGTAGCGACCGTCTGGTCGTGGTTCAGGACTTCGCTGTTGAAGCGCCGAAAACCAAAGATCTGCTGAACAAGCTGAACGGCATGGGTCTGAGCGATGTGTTGATCGTTTCCGACGCTGTTGATCAGAACCTGTACCTGGCTGCTCGTAACCTGCCGCACGTCGACGTTCGTGACGTACAAGGTTCCGACCCGGTCAGTCTGATCGCATACGAGAAAGTGTTGATCACTGTCTCGGCCGTGAAGAAATTCGAGGAGCTGCTGGGATGAACCAGGAACGCGTATTCAAAGTCCTCCTTGGCCCGCACGTTTCCGAGAAGGCTACCGTTCTGGCTGAGAAGAAAGGCCAGTTCGTATTCAAGGTTGCTACTGACGCAACCAAGCTGGAAATCAAGAAAGCTGTCGAAGGCCTGTTCAACGTAAAAGTTGAAAACGTGTCGACCGTTAACGTTCTGGGTAAAACCAAGCGTACCGCACGTGGTCTGGGCAAGCGTAATGACTGGAAGAAGGCGATCGTCTCCCTTCAGCCAGGCCAAGATCTCGATTTCAGCAGCAGTGCTGAGTAAGGAAGGGGTGCATCATGGCAATCGTTAAATGCAAACCGACTTCCCCTGGCCGCCGTTTCGTGGTCAAGGTGGTCAACAAGGAGCTGCATAAAGGCGCTCCTCACGCACCGCTGCTCGAGAAAAAGTCGAAGTCTGGTGGTCGTAACAACAATGGCCGCATCACTACGCGTCACGTAGGTGGTGGTCATAAGCAGCATTACCGTCTGGTCGACTTCCGTCGCAACGACAAAGATGGCATCCCAGCCACTGTCGAGCGTATCGAATACGATCCAAACCGTACTGCTCACATCGCCCTGCTGTGCTACGCAGACGGTGAGCGTCGCTACATCATCGCCCCTAAAGGCGTGAGCGCTGGCGACCAGCTGATCGCAGGTGCCCTGGCCCCAATCAAGGCCGGCAACTCCCTGCAGCTGCGCAACATTCCAGTAGGTAGCACCATTCACGGCATCGAACTGAAGCCGGGTAAAGGTGCACAGATCGCTCGTTCCGCTGGTGCTTCGGCTCAGCTGATCGCTCGCGAAGGTGTCTACGTGACCCTGCGTCTGCGCTCTGGTGAAATGCGTAAAGTCCTGGCTGAGTGCCGTGCGACCCTGGGCGAAGTCTCGAACTCCGAGCACAGCCTGCGTTCGCTGGGTAAAGCTGGTGCCAAACGCTGGCGCGGCGTTCGCCCAACCGTTCGTGGTGTTGCCATGAACCCGGTTGACCACCCACATGGTGGTGGTGAAGGTCGTACCTCCGGTGGTCGTCATCCGGTATCGCCATGGGGCTTCCCAACCAAGGGTGCTAAAACCCGTGGTAATAAGCGTACCGACAACATGATCGTCCGTCGTCGCAAGTAACTAGAGGGATACGACAGTGCCACGTTCTCTGAAAAAAGGTCCTTTTATCGATCTTCACCTCTTGAAGAAGGTCGAAGTGGCGGTGGAGAAGAACGATCGCAAACCAGTTAAAACCTGGTCGCGTCGCTCGATGATCCTGCCACAAATGGTCGGTCTGACCATCGCGGTTCACAACGGTCGCCAGCATGTCCCAGTTCTCGTGAACGAAGACATGGTCGGCCACAAACTGGGCGAGTTCGCCGGTACCCGCACCTATCGCGGGCACGTGGCTGACAAGAAAGCCAAGCGTTAAGGGGTAAGGAAATGGAAGTAGCCGCTAAGTTGTCGGGCGCTCGAATCTCCGCCCAGAAAGCCCGCTTGGTCGCCGACCAGATCCGCGGGAAGAAGGTGGGCGAAGCGCTCAACCTGTTGGCCTTCAGCAGCAAAAAAGCCGCTGAAATCATGAAGAAAGTCCTCGAGTCGGCCGTAGCCAACGCCGAACACAACGAAGGCGCAGACGTTGATGACCTGAAGGTCTCCACCGTCTTCGTCAACGAAGGGCGTTCGCTGAAGCGCATCATGCCACGTGCCAAAGGCCGTGCTGATCGCATCGTCAAGCGGTCTTGCCATATCACTGTCAAGGTTGCGGACAAGTAACGGAGTCGATCAGATGGGTCAGAAAGTACATCCCACTGGCATTCGCCTGGGAATCGTCAAGGAGCACACCTCCGTCTGGTACGCAGACGGTGCTACTTACGCAGATTACCTGTTGAAGGATCTGAAAACGCGTGAGTACCTCCACGACAAACTAAAAAGCGCGTCCGTAAGCCGTATCGATATTCATCGTCCGGCTCAAACTGCACGCATCACCATCCACACCGCTCGTCCAGGTATCGTTATCGGGAAGAAAGGTGAGGATGTCGAGAAGCTGCGCCAGGACCTGACCAAGCAGATGGGTGTGCCTGTGCACATCAACATCGAAGAGATCCGCAAGCCGGAACTCGACGCCATGCTGGTTGCGCAAAGCGTAGCTCAGCAGCTGGAACGCCGCGTTATGTTCCGTCGCGCCATGAAGCGCGCAGTACAGAACGCCATGCGTATTGGTGCCAAGGGCATCAAGATCCAGGTGAGCGGTCGTCTCGGCGGCGCTGAGATTGCTCGTACCGAGTGGTATCGCGAAGGTCGTGTGCCTCTGCACACCCTGCGTGCCGATATCGACTACAACACCTACGAAGCTCACACCACTTACGGTGTGATCGGTGTGAAGGTTTGGATTTTCAAAGGCGAAGTTATTGGTGGTCGCCAAGAAGAACTGAAACCACAAGCACCAGCGCCTCGTAAAAAAGCTGCTAAGTAAGGGGTACGCCAAATGTTGCAACCTAAGCGTACAAAATTCCGTAAGCAGATGACTGGCCACAACCGTGGTCTGGCACTGCGCGGTAGCAAAGTCAGCTTCGGCGAGTTCGCCCTCAAAGCTGTTGCTCGCGGTCGCCTCACCGCTCGCCAGATCGAGTCCGCACGTCGTGCGCTGACCCGTCACGTAAAACGTGGCGGCAAGATCTGGATCCGTGTATTCCCGGACAAGCCGATCTCCAAGAAACCTCTCGAGGTTCGTATGGGTAAAGGTAAGGGTTCCGTTGAGTACTGGGTTGCCCAGATCCAACCAGGCAAAGTCCTGTACGAGATCGAGGGTGTTTCTGAAGAGCTGGCGCGCGAAGCTTTCGCTCTGGCCGCTGCGAAGCTGCCTCTCGCCACCTCCTTTGTTAAGCGGACGGTGATGTGATGAAAGCGAATGAACTTCGTGAAAAATCCGCACAGCAACTGAACGAGCAACTGCTCGGCTTGCTGCGCGACCAGTTCAATCTGCGTATGCAGAAAGCAACTGGCCAGTTGGGGCAGTCGCACCTGCTCTCGCAAGTCAAGCGTGACATCGCTCGCGTGAAGACTGTGCTCAACCAGCAGGCAGGTAAGTGATCATGGCTGAAGCTGAAAAAACCGTCCGTACGCTGACTGGCCGTGTCGTCAGCGACAAAATGGACAAGACCATCACCGTTCTGATCGAGCGTCGCGTAAAGCACCCGATCTACGGTAAATACGTTAAGCGTTCGACTAAGCTGCACGCGCACGACGAAACCAATCAGTGCAAGATCGGCGACAAGGTTTCCATTACCGAAACCCGTCCGATGGCCAAGACCAAGTCCTGGGCACTGGTTGAAGTCCTCGAACGCGCTGTTGAAGTCTAAGGGCTAGGGGTCGGAGAAATTTTATGATTCAGACTCAATCCATGCTCGATGTGGCCGATAACAGCGGCGCTCGTCGCGTCATGTGCATCAAGGTGCTCGGCGGTTCTCACCGCCGCTACGCCGGCATCGGTGACATCATCAAAGTTACCGTCAAGGAAGCGATTCCACGCGGTAAGGTCAAAAAAGGCCAAGTGATGACTGCTGTTGTCGTGCGCACCCGTCACGGTGTTCGTCGCGCTGACGGTTCCATCATTCGTTTCGACGGCAACGCTGCTGTTCTGCTGAACAACAAGCAAGAGCCGATCGGCACTCGCATCTTCGGGCCAGTGACCCGTGAACTTCGTACTGAGAAGTTCATGAAGATCGTCTCGCTCGCCCCTGAAGTGCTGTAAGGAGATCCGACATGCAAAAGATTCGTCGTGACGACGAGATCATCGTGATCGCCGGCAAAGACAAAGGTAAGCGCGGTAAGGTGCTGAAGGTTCTCGCTGACGACCGTCTGGTCATCGGTGGCGTGAACCTGGTCAAGCGTCATACCAAGCCTAACCCGATGGCGGGCGTTCAGGGCGGTATCGTCGAAAAAGAAGCGCCTCTGCACGCTTCCAACGTTGCCATCTTCAACGGTGAAACCAACAAGGCTGACCGCGTTGGTTTCAAAGTAGAAGACGGTAAGAAAATTCGTGTCTTCAAGTCGACCCAAAAAGCGGTTGATGCTTGAACACTGCTAGGTAGAAGACCATGGCACGACTGAAAGAGATTTACCGGAACGAGATCGCTCCTAAGCTTAAGGATGAACTTAAGCTGTCGAACGTGATGGAAGTTCCGCGCGTTACCAAAATCACCCTGAACATGGGTCTGGGCGAAGCGATCGGTGACAAGAAAGTCATCGAGCACGCTGTTGCCGACCTGGAAAAGATCACCGGTCAAAAGCCGGTCGTGACTTTCGCTCGCAAATCCATCGCTGGCTTCAAAGTCCGCGAAGGCTGGCCGATCGGCGTCAAGGTGACCCTGCGTAGCGACAAGATGTACGAATTCCTGGACCGCCTGCTGGCGATCTCCCTGCCTCGGGTTCGCGACTTCCGCGGCCTGAATGCCAAGTCCTTCGACGGTCGTGGCAACTACAGCATGGGCGTGAAAGAGCAGATCATCTTCCCGGAAATCGACTACGACAAGATCGATGCTCTGCGCGGTTTGGACATCACCCTGACCACCACTGCTCGTTCGGACGACGAAGGCCGCGCTCTGCTGCGTGCTTTCAAGTTCCCGTTCCGCAACTGATTGGAGTAGGAAAATGGCCAAGAAGAGCATGAAAAACCGTGAGCTGAAGCGTCAGCAAACGGTAGCCAAGTACGCTAAAAAGCGCGCTGAGCTGAAAGCGACCATCGTCAATCTGAACGCCTCTCCTGAAGAGCGTTTCGCTGCCGTTGTCGCTCTGCAGAAGCAGCCGCGCGATGCTAGCGCTGCCCGCCTGCGCAACCGTTGCCGCCTGACCGGTCGTCCTCACGGTGTATACCGTAAGTTCGGCCTGGGCCGTAACATGCTGCGCCAAGCGGCAATGCGTGGCGACGTACCAGGTCTGGTCAAGGCCTCCTGGTAATCGCTGCAGGTTGAGTCATCGGCGTAGGCGGTTAATCTTCCGACCGCCGGTGACTCTTCCCACGAACAAGCCCCTACATGGGGCTTGTTTCGTTTCTGGCTTGTGTCTAGAATGACCGGCTCACCTGAGCCTGGGCTTCGTGCCCTGCCTGTTTGGGTGGTTGTGATAGCCGCAAGGCTAATAATTCTTGTATCAGGAGCATCTAGCCCATGAGTATGCAGGACCCGTTAGCGGACATGCTAACTCGCATCCGTAATGCCCAGATGGCTGAAAAGTCCGTCGTAAGCATGCCTTCCTCCACCCTGAAGGTCGCGGTTGCCAAAGTTCTGAAAGATGAAGGTTACATCGCTGGTTACCAGGTAACCGGTGAGGCCAAGCCTTCCCTGTCGATCGAACTGAAGTACTTCGAAGGCCGTCCGGTCATCGAGGAACTGAAGCGCTCCAGCCGTCCAGGCCTGCGCCAGTACAAGTCCGTCACAGATCTGCCGAAAGTACGTGGCGGCCTGGGCGTGTCTATCGTCTCCACCAACAAAGGTGTGATGACTGACCGCGCTGCGCGCGCTGCCGGTGTCGGCGGCGAAGTTCTGTGCACAGTGTTCTAAGGGGAGATAGGCATGTCTCGCGTCGCTAAGAACCCCGTTAAGCTGCCAGCAGGCGTCGAAGTAAAATTCGCCGGCCAGCAGCTTTCGGTGAAGGGTGCCAAGGGCACTCTCGAACTGAACGTTCACTCGTCTGTTGAAGTTACCGAAGAGTCCGGCGAACTGCGCTTCGTCGCTCGCAACGGTGATCAGCAAGCTCGCGCCATGGCCGGTACTACCCGCGCTCTGGTGAACAACATGGTCCAAGGCGTAAGCCAAGGCTTCGAGCGCAAGCTCCAGCTGGTCGGTGTTGGTTACAAGGCACAGGCAAAAGGCACCGTCCTGAACCTGGCTCTGGGCTTCTCGCATCCAGTGGACTACGAACTGCCAGCCGGTATCACCGCAGAAACCCCAAGCCAGACCGACATCCTGATCAAGGGTATCGATAAGCAGCTGGTGGGTCAGGTGGCCGCTGAAATCCGCGATTTCCGTCCGCCAGAGCCTTACAAAGGCAAGGGTGTGCGTTACGCGGACGAAGTAGTCCGTCGTAAAGAAGCCAAGAAGAAGTAGGGCCTAGCAAATGACCGACAAAAAAGTTACTCGACTGCGTCGCGCTCGCAAAGCACGTCTCAAGATGCACGAACTCGAAGTCGTGCGCCTGTGCGTGTTCCGCTCCTCGCAGCACATCTACGCCCAGGTCATTTCGGCCGACGGCAGCAAGGTTCTGGCAAGCGCCTCGACCTTGGACAAAGACCTGCGTGATGGCGCCACTGGCAACATCGACGCGGCCACTAAGGTTGGCAAGCTGGTAGCTGAGCGCGCGAAAGCCGCCGGTGTATCTCAAGTTGCCTTTGACCGTTCCGGCTTCAAGTACCATGGCCGCGTCAAAGCGCTGGCTGATGCTGCTCGTGAAGGCGGGCTGGAGTTCTAAGTTATGGCAAATAACGATCAAAAGCGCGACGAAGGCTACATCGAGAAGCTGGTTCAAGTTAACCGCGTTGCCAAAACCGTAAAAGGCGGCCGTATCTTCACCTTCACCGCGCTGACCGTGGTGGGTGATGGCAAGGGTCGTGTTGGCTTTGGCCGTGGCAAGTCGCGCGAAGTACCTGCCGCGATCCAGAAAGCCATGGAAGCTGCTCGCCGCAACATGATTCAGGTTGACCTGAAGGGCACCACCCTGCAGTACGCCACCAAGGCTGCCCACGGCGCCTCGAAGGTTTACATGCAGCCTGCCTCGGAAGGTACCGGTATCATCGCCGGTGGCGCAATGCGTGCTGTCCTGGAAGTTGCTGGCGTTCAGAACGTTCTGGCCAAGTGCTACGGTTCGACCAACCCAGTGAACGTGGTTTACGCCACCTTCAAGGGTCTGAAAGCCATGCAATCTCCTGAATCCATTGCTGCCAAGCGCGGCAAGAGCGTCGAGGAGATCTTCTGATCATGGCAACCGTTAAAGTAACGCTGATCAAGAGCACCGCCGGCCGTCTGCCTAACCACATTCTGTGCGTTAAAGGCCTGGGTCTGCGTCGCATCGGTCACACTGTAGAAGTCCAGGATACTCCCGAGAACCGCGGGATGATCAACAAGGCTTACTACATGCTGAAGGTCGAGGGTTAATCGATGAAACTCAATGATCTGAGTCCAGCGCCGGGTTCCCGTCGCGAGAAGCATCGTCCGGGCCGTGGTATCGGTAGCGGTTTGGGTAAGACTGGTGGCCGTGGTCACAAAGGTCAGACCTCCCGTTCCGGTGGCACTATCGCTCCGGGCTTCGAAGGCGGTCAACAGCCGCTGCACCGTCGTCTGCCGAAGTTCGGCTTCGTTTCCCTGAAAGCCATGGACCGCGCAGAAGTGCGTCTGTCCGAATTGGCCAAAGTGGACGGCGACGTGATCTCCGTGCAATCCCTGAAGGATGCCAACGTGATCGGCCAGAACGTACAGCGTGTGAAAATCATGCTGTCTGGCGAAGTCACTCGCGCAGTCACCATCAAGGGTATCGCAGCCACCAAGGGTGCGCGTGCGGCTATCGAAGCAGCTGGCGGCAAGTTCGAGGAATAAATGGCTAAGCAAGGTGCTCTCTCTTCGCTCGGTAAGGGCGGGATGTCGGAACTCTGGGCTCGTCTGCGCTTTCTGTTCATGGCGATCATCGTCTATCGGATAGGTGCACATATCCCGGTTCCCGGCATCAATCCGGACCGTCTGGCGGATCTGTTTCGGCAGAATGAGGGGACCATTCTTAGCTTGTTCAACATGTTTTCCGGTGGCGCGCTTGAGCGCATGAGCATCTTTGCATTGGGGATCATGCCGTACATTTCGGCATCGATCATCATGCAGCTGATGACTGCGGTCAGCCCGCAACTGGAGCAGTTGAAGAAGGAAGGTGAAGCTGGCCGTCGCAAGATCAGCCAGTACACCCGCTACGGCACCGTTATCCTGGCGCTGGTTCAAGCCATTGGCATGTCCATTGGCCTGGCCAACCAGGGCGTGGCGTTTTCTGTAGGCCTCGGCTTCCATGTCGTTGCCGTCTCCACCTTCGTGGCAGGCGCGATGTTCATGATGTGGCTGGGTGAGCAGATCACCGAGCGCGGTGTGGGCAACGGTATCTCGATGTTGATCTTCGCAGGTATCGTTGCCGGTCTTCCGAGAGCAATCGGGCAGTCTTTCGAGTCTGCGCGTACGGGTGATATCAACATTTTCGCCCTGGTCGCTATCGGTTTGCTTGCAGTAGCGATCATCGGTTTTGTGGTGTTTATTGAGCGTGGTCAGCGGCGTATCGCCGTTCATTACGCCAAGCGTCAGCAGGGCCGCAAGGTCTTCGCTGCGCAAACCAGCCACTTGCCGCTGAAGGTGAACATGGCAGGGGTAATCCCGGCCATTTTCGCGAGCAGCATCTTGCTGTTCCCGGCTTCGCTGGGTGCCTGGTTCGGTCAGTCCGAAGGTATGGGCTGGCTGCAGGACATCTCGCAGTCGATCGCTCCTGGTCAGCCGTTGAACATTCTGCTGTTTAGTGCAGGGATCATTTTCTTCTGCTTCTTCTACACAGCGTTGATGTTCAATCCGAAAGACGTAGCGGAAAACCTGAAGAAGTCCGGTGCCTTTATTCCGGGTATCCGTCCTGGTGAGCAGTCGGCGCGCTACATTGATGGCGTTCTGACTCGTCTGACCATGTTCGGTGCTCTTTACATGATGGCCGTCTGCCTTCTGCCCCAGTTCCTGGTGGTGGCAGCAAATGTGCCGTTCTACCTTGGCGGGACCTCGTTGCTGATTGTGGTAGTGGTTGTGATGGACTTCATGTCCCAAGTACAATCGCACCTCGTTTCGCACCAGTACGAATCCCTGATGAAGAAAGCCAACCTGAAAGGCTACGGTGGCAGCGGTTTGCTGCGCTGATACGCCCCTAAGGTTCGAGGAGTCGGTAATGAAAGTTCGTGCATCGGTGAAAAAGCTGTGCCGCAACTGCAAGATCATCCGTCGCGAAGGCGTCGTACGAGTGATCTGCAGCGCGGAACCGCGTCACAAACAGCGCCAAGGCTGAGTGTGATTCGCGCTTCAAACCCAGCAGCTAGTGTGCTGCTGGGTTGATTATTTGTTTCTACAGCGATATTATCTCGCGCCCTATTTCTTGGCTTCCGGGGCGTAGGTAGCTGTCAATTGGAGTCCCACTGAATGGCCCGTATTGCAGGCGTCAACATTCCAGATAACAAGCATACTGTTATCTCGCTGACCTACATCTATGGTGTCGGTCGCACTACTGCACAGAAAATCTGTGTGGATGCTGGTGTAAATCCAGCCGCTAAGATCAAGGATCTGAGCGACGAGCAAATCGAAACCCTGCGTGGCGAAGTCGCGAAGTTCACCACTGAAGGTGACCTGCGCCGTGACGTAAACATGAAGATCAAGCGCTTGATGGACCTGGGTTGCTATCGCGGCCTGCGTCATCGTAAAGGTCTGCCGGTTCGCGGTCAGCGCACCAAGACCAACGCACGCACCCGTAAGGGCCCGCGTAAGCCGATCCGCAAGTAATCGCCCAGGAATATAGACATGGCAAAACCTGCTGCTCGTCCTCGTAAAAAAGTCAAAAAGACAGTGGTTGATGGCATCGCCCACATCCACGCTTCTTTTAACAACACCATCGTGACCATCACCGACCGTCAGGGCAATGCTTTGTCCTGGGCGACCTCCGGTGGTTCGGGTTTCCGTGGTTCGCGCAAATCCACTCCGTTCGCAGCTCAGATCGCTGCTGAGCGTGCTGGTCAAGCTGCGCTGGAATACGGTCTGAAGAACCTCGACGTAAACGTCAAGGGTCCAGGTCCAGGTCGTGAGTCCGCCGTTCGTGCATTGAACAGCTGCGGCTACAAGATCGCCAGCATCACCGACGTGACGCCAATCCCGCATAACGGGTGCCGTCCGCCGAAGAAGCGTCGCGTGTAATCAGGAGACAGATAAATGGCACGTTACATTGGTCCAAAATGCAAACTGTCTCGTCGTGAAGGCACCGATCTGTTCCTGAAGAGCGGCGTTCGCGCTCTGGAATCGAAGTGCAACATCGAAGCAGCCCCAGGTATCCACGGCCAGCGCCGTGGCCGTCAGTCCGACTACGGTACCCAGCTGCGCGAGAAACAAAAAGTCCGTCGTATCTACGGTGTTCTGGAGCGTCAGTTCCGCGGTTACTACCAAGCTGCTGCCTCGAAAAAAGGCGCAACCGGTGAAAACCTGCTGCAACTGCTCGAGTGCCGTCTGGATAACGTCGTTTACCGTATGGGCTTCGGCTCGACTCGTTCCGAGTCCCGTCAGCTGGTTTCGCACAAAGCGATCAGCGTCAACGGTAAGACTGTAAACATTCCATCCTACCAAGTTCGTCCGGGTGACGTGGTCGCGGTTCGTGAGAAGTCGCTGAACCAGCTGCGCATTGTTCAAGCCCTTGAACTGTGTGCCCAGCGTGGCCGCGTTGAGTGGGTTGACGTGGATGCTGCCAAAAAGTCGGGCGTTTTCAAGAACGTTCCTGCTCGCAGCGACCTGTCTGCCGACATCAACGAAAACCTGATTGTCGAGCTCTACTCCAAGTAAGGGCTAGAAAATAGGTGCATCCATGCAGATTTCGGTAAATGAGTTCCTGACTCCCCGCCACATTGATGTGCAGGTAGTCAGTCCGACCCGCGCCAAGATCACGCTCGAGCCTCTCGAGCGTGGCTTCGGCCATACCCTGGGCAACGCGCTGCGCCGCATCCTGTTGTCCTCCATGCCTGGCTGTGCAGTAGTCGAGGCCGAGATCGATGGCGTACTCCACGAGTACTCCGCGATCGAAGGTGTACAGGAAGATGTCATTGAAATCCTGTTGAACCTGAAAGGCCTGGCTATCAAACTGCACGGTCGTGACGAAGTTACGCTGACCTTGTCGAAAAAGGGTTCGGGGGTGGTTACCGCTGCCGATATTCAGCTGGATCACGATGTCGAGATCGTCAACCCCGATCACGTAATCGCGAACCTGGCGTCGAATGGCGCCCTGAACATGAAGCTCACTGTAGCTCGTGGTCGCGGTTACGAGCCGGCCGACTCCCGTCAGACCGACGAAGACGAAAGCCGTAGCATTGGCCGTCTGCAGTTGGACGCTTCGTTCAGCCCTGTGCGTCGTATCGCCTATGTGGTCGAAAACGCACGTGTTGAACAGCGTACCAACTTGGACAAGCTGGTCATTGATCTGGAAACCAACGGCACCCTGGATCCTGAAGAGGCTATCCGCCGCGCCGCGACCATCCTGCAACAGCAGCTGGCCGCGTTCGTCGACCTCAAAGGTGACAGTGAGCCTGTCGTAGTCGAGCAGGAAGACGAGATCGATCCGATCCTGCTACGTCCGGTTGACGACCTGGAACTGACTGTACGTTCGGCCAACTGCCTGAAGGCGGAGAACATCTACTACATCGGCGACCTGATTCAGCGTACCGAAGTAGAGCTGTTGAAGACTCCTAACCTCGGCAAGAAGTCCCTGACTGAAATCAAGGACGTCCTGGCCTCTCGTGGTCTGTCTCTCGGCATGCGCCTCGACAACTGGCCGCCTGCAAGTCTTAAGAAAGACGACAAGGCGACCGCCTGATCGTCGTAATCACCGAACGTAGTGTTTGGTAAGGAATGAATCATGCGTCATCGTAAAAGTGGACGTCACCTGAGCCGTACCAGCTCTCACCGCAAGGCTATGTTCCAGAACATGGCAGTGTCGTTGATCGAGCACGAGCTGATCAAAACCACCCTGCCGAAAGCCAAGGAACTGCGTCGCGTTGCCGAGCCGCTGATCACCCTGGCCAAGGAAGACAGCGTTGCCAACCGTCGTCTGGCCTTCGACCGTACCCGTTCGAAGTCCGCCGTTGGTAAACTGTTCAACGATCTGGGCAAGCGCTACGCCACCCGTCAGGGCGGCTACCTGCGCATCCTGAAGTGCGGTTTCCGCGCTGGCGACAACGCGCCAATGGCGTACGTCGAGCTGGTTGATCGTCCAGTCGGTGGTGCTGTAGAAGCTGCCGAGTAAGACGTTTTGTCTGCTACAAAGAACCGGGCCTAGTGCCCGGTTTTTTGTGTTTCAGGCCATTAACAATCTCTATTACATTCAGTAATTCAATGAATTTGTCGTTGCACGCGATCCTGCTGATAATTCTCCCAAGCCGACATACAGGCATTTGAGACTGATCGAGGAAAGCCCATGAGCAAAACGCTTACTACCGCCAGCGGTGCCCCTGTTGCGGATAACCAGAATTCCCGTACCGCAGGGCCACGTGGCCCCCTGCTGCTCGACGACTTCCACCTGATTGAGAAGCTCGCGCATTTCAACCGCGAAAACATCCCTGAGCGACGTGTGCATGCCAAAGGCTCTGGTGCTTACGGTACGTTCACGGTGACGCACGACATCACCCACCTCACCCGTGCGAAATTGTTCGACCAGGTGGGCAAGCAGACCGAAACGTTTCTGCGATTCTCCACCGTAGGTGGGGAGCGCGGCTCGGCCGATACAGAGCGTGACCCACGAGGTTTTGCGGTCAAGTTCTATACCGAAGAAGGCAACTGGGACATCGTCGGCAACAACACGCCGGTGTTCTTCATCCGTGATCCACTGAAGTTTCCAGACTTCATTCACACGCAAAAACGCCACCCTCAGACCAACCTGAAGAGTGCCCAGATGATGTGGGACTTCTGGTCTCATTCGCCGGAAGCGCTGCACCAGGTCACGATCTTGTTTTCGGACCGCGGCATTCCTGACGGCTATCGGCATATGCACGGCTTCGGTAGCCACACCTACAGCTTGATCAGCGCCGACGGTCAGCGTACATGGGTCAAATGGCACTTCAAGACTCAGCAGGGCATCAAGAATCTGGCGCCCGCTGAAGCTGCGCGTTTGGCCGGTACCGATCCGGACTACGCCCAGCGCGACCTGTACGAGGCAATCGAGCGTGGCGACCACCCACGCTGGACTGTATGCATCCAGGTCATGAGTGAAGCTGAGGCTGCGAACCGCCCCGAGAATCCGTTCGATGTGACCAAGACCTGGTCGCAGAAAGATTATCCGCTGATTGAAGTAGGCGTACTGGAGCTCAACCGCAACCCGCTGAACTACTTCGCTGAAGTTGAGCAGGCTGCCTTCGGGCCGAGCAATATGGTCCCTGGGGTGGGGCTGTCACCTGATCGCATGCTGCAAGGCCGGGTGTTTGCTTATGCCGATGCCCACCGCTATCGGGTAGGCACCAACCATCAGCAATTGCCGGTGAACGCGCCCCGCTGTGCGGTCAATAGCTACCAGCGTGATGGCTCGATGGCGATGGGTGCCTACGGAGGAGCACCCAATTATGAGCCCAACAGCTACGCCGATGCTCCCAAGCAATCGCCGCGTCATGCAGAGCCCGGGCTTGCGCTTAGCGGTTTGGCCGATCGGTATGATCATCGCGAGGACACTGATTACTTCAGCCACGCGGGCGCCCTGTTCCGGTTGATGAGCCAGGCGCAGCAGGAGCTGCTGGTCAGCAACATCGCCGGGGCAATGGCCGGCGTGACCGACGATGTGATCCAGCGTCAATTGCAGTACTTCTTCAAAGCCGATCCCGCTTACGGGGCGGGTGTCGCTAAGGCGCTTGGAATGAATATCGCCTAAGTCGAAGTGATAAGAATAACCGCCCTCATTTGGGCGGTTTTTCAATGAATATCACTACCGTTTGCCTGATTTTTTCCATTGAATCGCGCGTTTTTCAGTGACCAGGCGCACAACGTGGTTCACACTATGCGGCATACACGCTTCCATATGGAGAACCCCGGCGATGCAAGGCCACCCAGACGTCATCAATTACCTCGTCATGCTGTTGAAGGGCGAACTGGCCGCACGTGACCAGTACTTCATTCACTCGCGCATGTACGAAGACTGGGGCCTTACCAAGCTCTACGAGCGCATCAACCATGAGATGGAGGAAGAGGCTCAGCATGCTGACGCCTTGATGCGCCGCATTCTCATGCTCGAGGGCACCCCAGACATGCGGGCCGATGACCTTGAAGTGGGCACCACCGTGCCTGAGATGATCGAAGCTGATTTAAAGCTGGAATACAAAGTGCGAGCGGCGCTTTGCAAGGGGATCGAGTTGTGCGAACTGCACAAGGATTATGTGAGCCGTGACATTCTGCGCGCGCAACTGGCCGATACCGAAGAGGATCACACCTATTGGCTTGAGAAGCAGCAAGGCTTGATCAAGGCGATCGGTCTGCAGAATTATCTGCAATCACAGATGTAATGCCTTGATTGCTGTGTGCTTGAGTCGTGTGTCGGCTCTAGCACAAGGGCTACAAGCCGATGAAAAAGGGGCGCCGAGGCGCCCCTTCGCGTTCATCACGCCCGGTCTCGCTCCAACAGAGGCTTGAGGTAGTGCCCGGTGTAGGATTGTTTCATCTTGCTCAGTTCCTCGGGCGTGCCACACGCGATAATCTGCCCACCCTTTGAACCGCCCTCCGGTCCAAGGTCCACCAGCCAATCGGCAGTCTTGATAACGTCCAAGTTGTGCTCGATGACCACCACGGTGTTGCCGTGGTCACGAAGCCGGTGCAGAACGTCCAGCAGCTGCTGGATATCGGCAAAGTGCAGGCCCGTAGTAGGCTCGTCCAGGATATACAAGGTTTTCCCGGTATCGCGCTTGGACAGCTCGCGTGACAGCTTCACACGCTGTGCTTCGCCCCCAGAAAGCGTGGTCGCCGATTGACCGAGCTTGATGTAGGAAAGGCCCACGTCCATCAGGGTCTGGAGCTTGCGTGCCAACGCAGGCACCGCATCGAAGAACTCACGCGCATCCTCGATGGTCATTTCCAGCACCTCGTGAATGTTCTTGCCCTTGTACTTGATCTCCAGGGTTTCGCGGTTGTAGCGCTTGCTCTTGCACACATCGCAAGGCACGTAGATGTCCGGGAGGAAATGCATTTCCACCTTGATCAGGCCGTCGCCCTGGCACGCCTCGCAACGCCCGCCTTTCACGTTAAACGAGAACCGGCCCGGGCCATACCCGCGTGAACGAGATTCAGGCACCCCAGAGAACAGCTCGCGGATCGGCGTGAAGATCCCGGTGTAGGTGGCGGGGTTGGAGCGGGGAGTGCGGCCAATGGGGCTCTGGTCGATATCCACCACCTTGTCCAGGTGCTGCAACCCATCCATGCTGGCATGGGGCGCTGCTTCGAGGCTGCTTGCGCCATTCAGGGCCGTGGCCGCAAGGGGGAACAGGGTGTTGTTGATGAGCGTGGACTTGCCGGAGCCTGAGACGCCGGTCACGCAGGTTAGCAACCCGATGGGGATTTCCAGGTCAACGTTCTGCAGGTTGTTGCCGCGTGCGCCCTTAAGCTTGAGCTGCAGCTTCTTGTCGCGCGGGGTGCGCTTGGCAGGGACCACGATCTTTCTACGGCCGGACAGGTACTGGCCGGTTACCGAGTCCGGGTGGTCCATGACTTCCTGAGGCGTGCCCTCAGCGACGATCTTGCCACCATGCACGCCTGCCCCTGGCCCAATGTCCACGACGTAGTCCGCCAGGCGGATTGCGTCCTCGTCATGCTCGACGACGATTACCGTATTGCCCAGATCGCGAAGGTGATTGAGGGTGGCAAGCAGACGATCGTTGTCGCGCTGATGAAGGCCAATGGACGGCTCGTCCAAGATGTACATCACCCCCACCAGACCCGCGCCGATCTGGCTGGCGAGGCGAATCCGCTGGGCTTCACCACCGGACAGGGTTTCTGCGCTGCGGTCCAGTGTGAGGTAATCCAGGCCCACGTTCACCAGGAACTGCAGCCGCTCGCAGATCTCCTTGAGAATCTTGGCCGCGATCTCGCCTCGGCGACCGGTCAATGTAAGCGCGCTGAAGTAGCCACTGGCGTCACCAATCGGCATGTTGGCGACCGCCGGAAGCGTCTTCTCGCCAACCCACACGTGACGCGCCTCGCGCCGCAGCCGCGTGCCGCGGCAGTCCGGGCACGGTTGGGTGCCCAGGTACTTGGCCAGTTCCTCGCGTACGGTATTGGACTCGGTTTCGCGATAGCGGCGTTCCAGGTTGGGGATGATCCCTTCGAACGGGTGCGAGCGCTTGACGATGTCACCCCGGTCGTTGAGGTACTTGAAATCCACACTGTGCTTGCCGCTGCCTTGCAGGATCACCTTCTGATGCTCCGGCGCGAGCTCGCCGAATGCTTCGTCCAGGCTGAAGCCGTAATGCGCAGCCAGTGACCCTAGCATCTGGAAGTAGTAGACGTTACGGCGATCCCAACCGCGAATGGCGCCTTCGGCCAGGGTGAGTTGCGCATTGACCAGGCGTTTGGTGTCGAAATACTGCTTAACGCCCAGGCCATCACAAGTCGGGCAGGCACCGGCCGGGTTGTTGAACGAGAACAGCTTGGGTTCCAGTTCGCTGATTGCATGACCACAGATAGGGCAGGCAAAGCGGGCCGAAAAAATGGTCTCTTCGCCTTTCTCGTCGTCCATGGGCGCGATCAGCGCGATACCGTCCGCCAGCTTCAACGCGGTTTCGAACGATTCGGCCAATCGCTGCTGAAGATCAGCACGCACTTTGAAACGATCGACTACCACATCGATGCTGTGCTTTTTCTGCTTGTCCAGCTTGGGCAACTCGTCCAGTTCGTAGAGCTTGCCGTTGACGCGGGCGCGCACGAAGCCCTGGGCGCGCAACTCGTCGAACACCGCCAGGTGCTCACCCTTGCGCTCACGGATGACCGGAGCCAGCAGCATTAACTTGCTACCTTCCGGGCGCTCCAGCACCAGGTCGACCATCTGGCTGACCGTTTGCGCCTCCAGCGGTATGTCATGGTCTGGGCAGCGGGGTGTCCCGACCCTGGCGTACAGCAGGCGCAAGTAGTCGTAGATCTCGGTGATGGTGCCAACGGTGGAGCGGGGGTTGTGCGAGGTGGATTTCTGTTCGATGGAAATCGCCGGTGACAGCCCTTCGATGGTGTCGACATCAGGCTTTTCCATCATCGACAGGAACTGGCGGGCATATGCCGACAGCGATTCCACATAACGACGCTGGCCCTCGGCGTACAGCGTATCGAAGGCCAGGGATGACTTGCCCGAGCCCGACAGGCCGGTAATGACGATGAGCTTGTCCCGGGGCAGGGTCAGGTCGATGTTCTTCAGGTTGTGGGTACGTGCCCCACGAATCAGGATCTTGTCCACTGCGGCCTCGCTCGGCGGGCATAAACGAAGAATTATACGGCGCCCTGCCAGTACGCGGCAAAGCGTCGCGTAGATGCCGTCAAGCTGTCGGACTGATAGAATCGCCGCCGGTTCACACGAGATTAATCCATGCACGACACCCACAACGAGCGCATGAGCGGCAACGAAACCCGCGCCGCCGGCGGTCTGGCTCTGGTCTTCGCTTTTCGTATGCTGGGCATGTTCATGGTCTTGCCGGTCCTGGCCACCTACGGCATGGACCTGGCCGGCGCCACGCCCGCGCTGATTGGCCTGGCCATCGGCGCCTACGGCCTCACCCAGGCCGTGTTGCAGATTCCGTTTGGGATGATTTCCGACCGCATCGGCCGCCGGCCCGTCATTTACCTGGGCTTGATCGTGTTCGCCCTGGGTAGCGTCCTGGCAGCCCAGGCCGATTCCATCTGGGGGGTTATCGCAGGGCGCATCCTGCAAGGGGCGGGCGCCATTTCGGCAGCGGTGATGGCGCTGCTTTCGGATCTGACCCGGGAACAGCACCGCACCAAGGCCATGGCCATGATCGGGATGAGCATTGGCCTTTCCTTCGCAGTGGCAATGGTCGTCGGGCCTTTGCTGACAAGTGCCTTTGGCTTGTCAGGATTGTTCCTTGCAACGGCCGGCTTGGCCTTGGTTGGCATCGCGTTGATTGCCTTCGTAGTACCTGCCACGCACAACATTTTGCAGCATCGCGAATCGGGTGTTGCCCGTCAGGCCATTGGCCCGACCCTGCGTCATCCGGACCTTCTACGGCTGGATGTGAGCATCTTCATCCTGCATGCCATTCTCATGGCCAGCTTCGTGGCGCTGCCCCTGGCCTTCGTCGAACGTGGCGGACTGCCCAAGGAACAACATTGGTGGGTCTACCTGACCGCGCTGTTCGTCTCATTTTTTGCAATGGTACCGTTCATCATCTACGGCGAAAAAAAGCGCAAGATGAAACGCGTGCTGGCCGGGGCCGTCAGCGTATTGCTGCTGGTCGAGCTATTCTTCTGGCAGTGGGCTGACGGTTTGCGCGGACTGGTGATCGGCACCGTGGTATTCTTCACCGCATTCAACCTGCTGGAGGCTTCGTTGCCTTCGCTGGTCAGCAAGGTGTCGCCAGCAGGTGGCAAGGGAACGGCGATGGGGGTGTACTCCACCAGCCAGTTTCTCGGTGCTGCGCTAGGGGGCATCCTGGGTGGCTGGCTGTTCCAGCATGGTGGGCTGAACACCGTGTTCCTTGGTTGCGCGATACTGTGCGCCATCTGGTTGGCCGTTGCCTTGAGCATGAACGAGCCACCGTATGTGACCAGCTTGCGCATGCCTTTGTCGCCGGAGGCCACCAAGGATGCTGGCCTGGCTGCACGGTTGATGGCCGTGCCCGGCGTGACCGACGCCGTTGTGGTCTCGGAAGAGTCAGCTGTCTATATCAAACTGGATACGAAAATTTTGGACCGCACGACCCTGGAGCGCCTGATCAATCCGGCCTCAGCGGCGTGCGAAGCCTAGGAGAACGTTATGGCCCGTGGGGTTAACAAAGTCATTCTGGTCGGTACTTGTGGCCAGGATCCCGAAGTCCGCTACCTGCCCAACGGTAATGCCGTGACCAACCTGAGCCTGGCAACCAGCGAGCAATGGACCGACAAACAGTCGGGCCAGAAGGTCGAGCGTACTGAATGGCACCGTGTGTCGCTGTTCGGCAAGGTTGCCGAGATTGCCGGCGAGTACCTGCGCAAAGGTTCGCAGTGCTACATCGAAGGCAAGCTGCAGACCCGTGAGTGGGAAAAAGACGGCATCAAGCGCTACACCACTGAAATCATCGTTGACATCAACGGCACCATGCAGCTGCTGGGCGGCCGTCCGCAGAACCAGCAAGGCGGCGGCGATCCGTATAACCAGGGTGGCGGTAACAACTACAACCAAGGTGGTGGTCAGCAGCAGCAGTACAACCAGCAGCCGGCCCGCCAGCAGGCCCCGCGCCCGCAGCAGCAACAGCGCCCGGCGCCGCAGCAGCCAGCGCCACAACCGGCGGCTGACTTCGACAGCTTTGACGACGATATTCCGTTCTGATTTGAACGGTAGGGCATCGCGCTACAGTAAAAACCCGGGGCAATTGCTCCGGGTTTTTTTATATCTGGGGCACGGTCAACTATTAAGGTTGTTGGCGAGTACGAACAGTACTCAATGAACTTTCTCCTTCTTTAGTAAGGTATTTCCCAAGTTTGCGTGACACCGACTATGCAGTGCCGATATTGATTAGTATCTCAGCTTTCACAAGGAGAGGCTCATGCAACCAGGAACTGAACAGCGGGAGATAACACTGACAGCGTCGACTGGGGACTATCATGTTTCGGGGTTCAGCGATGACGACGCGGCATATCTCAAGGGTCGCGACAGAGGTGCTGAATATGCTGACTGGTTCGTATGGCAATAGGTATCATCATCGCCTAGGTGGGCTTCGGTACGCTCGTTCTAGGCCCTGAAACGATTACGTACAACACACTGGTAGGCCCTACCTTTCTGCAGTACATACAGATGTACCCTGGGCCAATATTCAGTGTGAGTGGCGTCCTGTTTGCAATAAGTGCCCGACTTCACGCCAGCAGCGAGGTCAGCCAGGAGGCGTTTCTACTGTCTCGTTACAAGTTCATTGCTCCGGACGGCACATACGTCAATGACGAGGTTAAACTTTGTTGTTTGGGAGACGACAATTTTTCTACAACTACTCAATGATCTTTCGACTGACCACGCGACCACTACGGGGGCTCCTCTCTTTCTCAATATCTGAGCGCTAGGTATCGTACGAAGAAAGGCAACGTAAACACCGCATGGAGCAATCATGATCGTGAAGAAATTTATCAATATTGATATGGACTCATTTTTTGTATCTGTTGAGCTCCTCAACGCACCGCACCTTCATTCAAAACCCGTGGCTGTGGGTGGTGCTGCGGCAGAGCGTGGTGTAATAAGCACTGCGAACTACGTAGCCAGAGAATATGGCGTCAAAAGTGGCATGGCTACGGCAACAGCTTACAGAATTTGTCCCAGCTTGGTTCTACTGCCATGTCGATTTGAGGCATATGAAGCTGTCACAAGGAAAATGGACGAGATATTCCGTAGGTACACAGACAGGGTGTATTTTCTTTCGCTTGATGAAGCGACGCTCGATGTAACAGGTCAACTGCATTGCAAGGGTTCTGCCACGTTGATGGCAAATGAAATTCGCTCAGCGATTGAGCGTGAGCTTTCTTTGACAGCTTCTGCTGGGGTAGCACCGTTAAAGTACCTTGCTAAAATTGCGTCTGAGGTTAACAAGCCAAATGGTACATACGTTATTTCTCCAGGCGAAGTCAACGACTTTTTGCATGAGCTTGATATAAGAAGAATTCCTGGAGTCGGTCCTAAAACATATGCTGTATTACAGAATCTAGGGTGCCGCTTGTGCAAGGATTTAACCGAAGCAAAAATACCAGTATTGCTGCGGTACTTAGGTGTTCATGGTTTCTACGTATGGGAGCGCTGTCAAGGTATTGATGAGGTGGAGGAGAAAGTTAGCGATGTAAGATCTCATGGAGTTGAAAGAACGCTACCATTTGACTGCTTAGAGTATGAGGTGTGCTTCAGAGAGCTAGAAAGTCTCTTCCTAGAACTTGAGAATAAGCTTTCTCCACTAGTTGATGCTAATCATTATGTCATCAAAAACCTTGTCAAGCTTAAGTTTGCTGACTTTACAGTATCTTCAACGGAGGCCCCAGCGTCCTATCTTTGCAAGGATACCGTTTATTCTCTTTGTCGAACCCTTTGGAACACAAGGCGACAGGAGCGAGCAGTGCGGTTGATTGGGCTGTCTGTGAAAATAAAGAATAAACCCACGGATGTCATGCAACTAGAGCTTCCATGGTAGTGGCGGCATCCTGAAATTGAGCTGGAGGCCTGTATGGTAAGACGATACGAACTTCCTGACGCGGCGTGGCGGAAGGTTATAGATTTGGTTTCACCAGTGTCAACTGGGGCAGGGCGGCCTCGTAACGACGATCGTTTGATGCTAAATGGCATAATGTGGGTCTTATGCTCAGGCGCTGCCTGGCGTGACATCCCTACACGATTCGGCTCTTGGTCCACCGTCTATCAGCGATTTCGTGACTGGCGGGATGACGGAACATTAGAGTTAGTACTGAACAGGCTCGACATTAGGCTCAACCAAGAAGGACTTATTGATTTGAGTACCTGGGTTTTTGATTTTGCTCCCGATAAACTTGACCCTTTGTAGTCGGCCTATTTTGTGATTTTAGGTGGTCGCTCTTGGAAGAATCATTGTTGTCTCTTTCAATAAGGCAAATTACCGTTCCTGGCAAGCTTTTTAAGCTGCTGAGTCGACCATCAGCAGGTGTCGATTCCTGTTCTGAAGTCAAGTGTATGATGGAGAGATGCTTTCCCGCCGATTGCCACTAGTGGCTCCAGCGATGTAGGCCAGGGGCAGCAACTCTCAGGTATTACAGCTGTCTGTGGAGCGGTCTCCCCTACCGAGCAATGGTGGCATGAGTAGACCCGAGTACACGCAATGACTGCAGCAGTTTTCCGCTTGTTCGCAGTGTCTGTCAAAGGGGTTGTTCGGCCATCTGTCAATAAGCGGGCCTTACTAAAGATACCGGATCAGTGAAATCAACTTGGGAAAACCACTATTGGTTTGAACCTTCACTGTTCGACAACACTATTTAATGAAAATTGCTATCCGATATTCTTGTTAGGAGTAGCACTGCCCTAGGTTTTTTCGATCCCATCGGATATTTACCTCCTAACGACGTACTCCATTCCCAGCGTGAAGGTTGGGAAATGTGCTAAGACGAATGATCTATCTTCAGCCTACCTGACCTACGTCATCGCACCTTTTCGATTCCTTGCTAGTCTTACCTGTTGGCGGTCCTCAAACCGCTGTCACCGTGACTACCAAGAGGCGCCGGCCACGTTCCGTGCGTCCAAATCTGATCAGGAGTGCACGATGGATCTCAACCGTCGGCAATTCTTCAAGGTCGCCGCCGTCGGCCTTGGAGGCTCGAGCCTTGCGGCGCTGGGCATGGCCCCTACGCCTGCGTTCGCCGAGCAAGTGCGCCACTTCAAGCTGGCGCATACCAAGGAAACCCGTAACACCTGCCCCTACTGCTCGGTCGGCTGCGGCTTGATCCTGTACAGCCAGGGCGATGCGGGCAAGAACGTCAAGCAGAACATCATTCACATCGAAGGTGACGCCGACCATCCGGTGAACCGCGGCACCCTTTGCCCCAAAGGCGCGGGTCTGCTCGACTTCATCCATAGCCCCAGCCGCCTCAAGTACCCCGAAGTACGCAAGCCGGGTAGCAACGAGTGGGTACGCGTCAGCTGGGACGAAGCGCTCGATCGCGTGGCCACCTTGATGAAGGAAGACCGCGACGCGAACTTCATTGAGAAAAACGCCCAGGGGCAGACGGTCAACCGCTGGCTCACCACCGGTTTTCTTGCCGCTTCCGCCGCCTCCAGCGAGGCCGGCTACCTGACTCACAAGGTCGTTCGCGCAACAGGCATGCTGGGGTTCGATAACCAAGCACGTGTCTGACATGGCCCGACGGTGGCAAGTCTTGCCCCGACGTACGGCCGTGGCGCCATGACCAACCACTGGTCCGATATCGCTAATGCGAATCTGGTCCTGGTGATGGGTGGCAACGCAGCAGAAGCGCATCCGTGCGGCTTCAAATGGGTGACCGAGGCCAAAGCGCACAACAAGGCGCGGCTGATCGTGGTCGACCCAAGGTTTACCCGTACCGCTTCGGTGGCCGATTACTACGCGCCTATCCGTACTGGCACCGACATCGCGTTCATGGGTGGGTTGATCAATTACCTGCTGAGCAATGACAAGATCCAGCACGAGTATGTGCGCAACTACACCGACGTATCCTTCATCGTCAAGGACACCTATGGCTTCGAGGATGGCCTGTTCAGCGGCTATGACGAGAGCAAGCGCATTTATGCCGACAAGTCTGGCTGGGGTTACGAGCTGGGCGAGGACGGTTTTGCCAAGGTAGACCCGACACTTCAGCACCCACGCTGTGTATTCCAGCTGATGAAGCAGCACTACAGCCGCTACACCCCGGAATTGGCGAGCATGACCTGTGGCATGCCGCAGGACGCCATGATGAAGGTGTGGGAAGAAATCGCGACATGCTCGGCGCCGGGCAAGACCATGACGATCCTGTATGCGCTGGGGTGGACGCAGCATTCGATCGGCGCGCAGATCATCCGCAGCGCGGCGATGGTGCAGCTGTTGCTGGGCAACGTCGGCATGCCAGGTGGGGGCGTGAATGCCTTGCGTGGTCACTCCAACATTCAGGGCTTGACTGACCTGGGGTTGCTATCCAACTCTCTGCCGGGTTACCTGACGCTTGCCGGCGACGCCGAGCAGGACTACGTCGCGTTCATCGACAAGCGTGCATCCAAGCCGCTGCGCCCGGGGCAGCTGTCCTACTGGCAGAACTACGGCAAGTTCCACGTCAGCCTCATGAAAGCCTGGTACGGCCCCAACGCCACCGCCGAGAACAACTGGGGCTACGATTGGCTGCCCAAGCTCGACGTGCCTGCCTACGACGTGCTGCGCATGTTCGAGATGATGAGCCAAGGCAAGGTCAACGGCTACATGTGCCAGGGTTTCAACCCGATTGCCGCCCTCCCTGACAAGAACCGCGTGACCGCGGCACTGGCCAAGCTCAAGTGGCTGGTGGTCATGGACCCGTTGGCCACCGAGACATCCGAGTTCTGGCGCAACGTGGGGCCGTTCAACGATGTGGACACGGCCGGTATCCAGACCGAGGTGATCCGCCTGCCCACCACCTGCTTCGCCGAAGAGGATGGCTCGCTGGTCAACAGCAGCCGCTGGCTGCAATGGCACTGGAAAGGCGCCGACGGCCCGGGTGAAACCCGCACTGACGTGCAGATCATGAGCGAGCTGTTCCTGCGCTTGCGGCAGCGGTACCAGAAGGAAGGGGGGGCCTACCCCGATCCACTGCTGAACATCCACTGGCCGTACAAGATCGCCGAAGAGCCGTCGCCTGAGGAACTGGCGAAGGAGATGAACGGCTGGGCCGTGACGGACTTCACCGACCCGACCGGTGCGACCGTCAAGTCCGGTCAGCAACTGTCGGGCTTCGGCCAGCTCAAGGACGACGGCAGCACGGCTTCTGGTTGCTGGATCTTCGCCGGCTGCTGGACCGAGCAGGGCAACCAGATGGCGCGCCGCGACAACAGCGACCCCTATGGCATGCATCAGGTGCAGAACTGGGCATGGGCGTGGCCGGCCAACCGACGCATTCTCTATAACCGTGCTTCCAGCGACCCGCAAGGCAAGCCCTGGGATCCGGAGAAGAAGCGTCTGGTCTGGTGGAACGGCAAGGCATGGGGCGGGACCGACGTGCCTGATTTCAAGGTCGATTCGCCGCCGGAAGCGGGCATGAACCCGTTCATCATGAACCCCGAGGGTGTGGCGCGTTTCTTTGCCATCGACAAGATGGCCGAAGGGCCGTTCCCCGAGCACTATGAGCCTTTCGAAACACCGATTGGCATCAACCCCCTGCACCCGAACAACAAGAAGGTGGTCAGCAACCCGGCAGGGCGCATCTTCGATTCAGTGTGGGACACCTTGGGCACACATGATGAATTCCCATACGCGGCCACCACCTACCGCCTGACCGAGCATTTCCACTTCTGGAGCAAGCATTGCCGGCTCAACGCCATTGCCCAGCCTGAGCAGTTCGTCGAGATTGGTGAAGTACTGGCCAATGAAAAAGGCATCAAGGCGGGCGACAGGGTGCGTGTGTCGAGCAAGCGCGGGCATATCGATGCCGTTGCGGTGGTGACCAAGCGGATACGTCCGCTGCAGGTCAACAACCAGACGGTGCATCAGATCGGCATCCCGCTGCACTGGGGCTTTACCGGGTCCACGCGGCACGGGTACCTGACCAACACCCTGGTACCGTTCCTGGGTGATGGCAATACCCAGACACCGGAGTCCAAGTCGTTCCTCGTCAAAGTGGAGAAACTCTGATGGCCAGCCAAGACATCATCGCCCGGTCGGCCACCACCACCGTGCCGCCTTCGGTACGCGAGCAGGAGCAGGTTGCCAAGCTGATCGACACCACCAAGTGCATCGGCTGCAAGGCCTGCCAGGTAGCGTGTTCGGAATGGAACGAGTTGCGCGACGAGGTTGGGCACAACCACGGGACCTACGACAACCCTCAGGACCTGAGCGCCGAAACCTGGACATTGATGCGCTTTACCGAGCACGAGCGCGACGACGGCAACCTGGAGTGGCTCATCCGCAAGGATGGCTGCATGCACTGCGCAGACCCCGGTTGCCTGAAGGCGTGCCCAAGCCCCGGTGCAATCATCAAGCACGCCAACGGCATCGTCGACTTCAACCAGGACCATTGCATAGGCTGCGGCTACTGCATCACCGGCTGCCCGTTCAATATCCCGCGCATTTCGCAAAAGGACCACAAGGCCTACAAGTGCACCCTGTGTTCCGACCGCGTCAGCGTAGGACTGGAGCCAGCCTGCGTGAAAACCTGCCCGACCGGCGCCATCGTCTTCGGCAGCAAGGACGAGATGAAGGTGCATGCCGATGAACGCATCGTCGACCTCAAGTCCCGAGGCTACGAGAACGCTGGGCTGTACGACCCTGATGGCGTAGGGGGGACCCATGTGATGTACGTACTGCACCATGCCGATACACCCAAGCTGTATGCCGGGCTGCCGGACCAGCCGGTGATCAGCCCGCTGGTGGGGCTGTGGAAGGGCTTCACCAAGCCTTTGGCCTTGCTGGCCATGGGGGCTGCGGTACTGGCCGGCTTCTTCCACTATGTACGGGTCGGGCCGCAGCGTGTCGAGGAGGACGAGCAGCCTGCAGCGTCCGACACCATCGTGCACCAGGTAGACCCGGCAGTGCATGTGTTCGACCCGAACAAGCCCGATGGGCAAGGGGAGCAGCGGCCATGAACGACAACAAGCCTATCCTGCGTTACAACGCCAACGAGCGCAGCAACCACTGGATAGTGGCAATCCTGTTCTGTCTGGCGGGCCTGTCGGGGCTGGCGCTGTTTCACCCCGCCTTGTTCTGGCTGAGTAATCTGTTCGGCGGCGGGCCATGGACGCGCATCCTGCACCCTTTCCTGGGTGTGGCGATGTTCGTGTTCTTCCTGGGCCTGGTGGTGCGTTTCTGGCGTGCCAACTTCATTACCGCCAACGACCGCCTGTGGTTGCGCAGAATCGATCGGGTCATGCGCAACCAGGAGGAAGGGGTGCCTGCCATCGGCAAGTACAATGCCGGGCAGAAGCTGCTGTTCTGGACGCTGCTGGTGTGCATGCTGATCCTGATGGTCAGTGGGGTGGTGATCTGGCGCGCCTACTTCAGTCACTTCTTCGACATCGGCGCCATACGCCTGGCCACCTTGCTGCATGCCTTCGCGGCGTTCGTGCTGGTGCTCAGCATCATCGTGCACATCTATGCCGGTATCTGGATCAAGGGGTCGGTAGGCGCCATGCTGCATGGCTGGGTCAGCCGGGCCTGGGCGCGCAAGCATCATGAACTGTGGTATCGCGACGTGACCGGTGACAAAACGCCAACCGAGCACCGACGAAAAGAAGGATGAACGCTTGAGTACCATACTTGAACCTGGGCAGATCGAAGCGTCGGCCGTCATGCCGCCGTTTCTGCACCTGCCGCCAGGCAACCTCTTCGACGTGCGGGCGGCTCGCCTGGAGCGCCTGGCCCAGGGCCATGCCATGGGCGACTATTTGCTGTTGATCGCACGGCTATGCCGAATCCAGCAGCAGCTTGTGGATAACCCGCCTAGCGCGCTGCCTGTTGCCCAGGAGCGCCAACGCCTGTGCATAAGTCACGGGCTACCGCCCCTGGCGGCTGACAGTCTTGTGCGCGAAGGCGCATGGCTGGGTTGGTTGCAGGCGCTGCTCGATCATTTCAATGAGCCGGGCCAAGGCCCGCTGCAAGAAGCACTGCACACGCTGCGCATCAGTGACGATACCCAGCGCAAGGGTTGGGCAATTGCCCTGCTCAGCGGCCAGTACGATGCCGTGCCCCCTGCACTGGTGCCGTTCGTGGGCGCAGCCCTGCAGGCTGCCTGGTCAAGCTGGTTGCTGGCACTGCCAAGCACCGAACTCAAGCCCGCTGCCAGCCTTGCCCAATGCCCGGCATGCGGTTCGCCGGCCATGGCGGGCGTGGTACGCAACCGTGGCAAGCACAACGGCTTGCGTTACCTTGCCTGTTCGTTGTGCGCCTGCGAGTGGCACGTGGTGCGGGTCAAGTGCGTGTATTGCGACTCCAGCAAAGACCTGCGCTACAGCGCGCTCGACGATGACCGTCACGGGCCCGGCAAGGCGCCGCTGCGTGCCGAGTGTTGCCCAGGGTGCAACAGCTACCTCAAGCAACACTACCTGGAAAATGACGCAGCAGCCGAAGCCTTGGCCGACGACCTGGCCAGCCTGGCCCTGGACATGCGCCTGGACGAGGAGGGGTACCATCGTCTGGCACCCAACCTGATGGTCTCGCCCGGCTAGCGGTTGATTGTCTACACTGTGAGACCGAGTTGCCTTGCGCAGGCAAGCGCCCTTGACACGGATTTCGAAGGTTCTCGAACCTGCGGATGTCTGCGTTACCGTCGCTTGCCTTCCACAAGGCCAGCAGACAATGGACCCGTCCAAGGTAGTACCGCATGTCCTCCAGCTTAGCCAGCGTCACGCCTCGCCTGCCTTCCATCGATACACTCCTGCGCCACCCGGCTTGTCTAGCGCTGATCGAGCGTTACGGCCGTGAAGCTGTTCTGTCGACCTTGCGGCACTTGCTGGACGATTTGCGCGACCTCGTCCGCAATGGCCAGCTCGGTGCTGCCGAGGTGGCGCCCGAGGTACTGCTGGGCCGCGCCGGCGAACGCCTCGATGTCAACCAGCGCAGCCAGGTTCGCCGCGTGTTCAACCTCACCGGCACGGTGTTGCACACCAACCTGGGCCGCGCCTTGCTGCCTGAAGAAGCCATCGAGGCCATGGAGTGCGCAGCGCGCTACCCGCTGAACCTCGAGTTTGACTTGAGCACGGGCAAGCGCGGTGATCGCGATGACCTGATCGAGGGGTTGATCCGCGAACTGACCGGCGCCGAGGCCGTCACCGTGGTGAACAACAATGCAGCCGCTGTGTTGCTGGCGCTCAACAGCCTGGGCGCTCGCAAGGAAGGCATCATCTCCCGTGGCGAACTGATCGAGATCGGTGGCGCCTTTCGGATACCCGACATCATGGCCCGGGCTGGCGTCAGGTTGCATGAGATCGGCACCACCAACCGCACCCACGCCCGCGACTACGAGGCGGCCATCAGTCCGCGCACCGGGTTGCTGATGCGCGTGCACTGCAGCAACTACAGCATCCAGGGCTTCACCACCCAGGTACCCACCATGGAGCTGGCCCGTATTGCCCGCCAGCACGGCCTGCCGCTACTCGAGGACCTGGGCAGTGGCAGCCTGCTGGACCTCACGCGCTGGGGCCTACCGGCCGAACCGACGGTGCGCCAGGCATTAAGCGATGGCGCCGACATTGTCACCTTCAGTGGCGACAAGCTGCTGGGCGGCCCGCAAGCGGGGATCATCGTCGGGCGCAAGGACTTGATCGCCAGGATCAAGAAGAACCCGCTCAAGCGCGCCTTGCGCGTGGACAAAATCACTTTGGCCGCCCTGGAGGCCGTGCTGGCGCTGTACCGCAATCCTGATCGCCTGGCCGAGCGCCTGCCCAGCCTGCGCCTGCTCACGCGTGCCCAGGCAGAGATTCACACCCAGGCCCTGCGCGTGGCGCCAGCGTTGCAAACCTGCCTGGGCGAGCAGTGGTGCGTCAGCGTACAGCCGACGCTGGGCATGATCGGCAGCGGCAGCCAGCCTGTCGCACGCTTGCCCAGCGCCGCCTTGTGCCTGCGTCCGCAGGTTTCCAAGCGTCTGCGCGGGCGCAGCCTGCATGCCCTGGAACGCGCGCTGCGCGAGTTGCCGGTGCCGGTGCTTGGGCGCATCGACGACGATGCACTGTGGCTGGACCTGCGCCAGCTGGACGATGAACCCCAATGGCTGGCGCAGCTGCCAGGCCTGCAATTGGGGGCCTTGCAGTGATTGTCGGGACCGCCGGGCACATCGATCACGGCAAGACGGCGCTGCTGCAAGCGCTTACGGGCCAGGCCGGGGACCACCGCCAGGAGGAACAGGCCCGTGGCATGACCATCGACCTGGGTTATCGCTACGCGTCGCTGGCCGAGCAGGCACCACTGACGGGCTTCATCGACGTGCCGGGCCATGAGCGATTTGTCCACAACATGCTGGCTGGTGCTCACGGTATAGACCTGGTGCTGCTGGTGGTGGCGGCAGACGATGGGGTCATGCCGCAGACCCGCGAGCACCTGGCGATCATCGAACTGTTGGGCATTCCCCAGGCGCTGGTGGCCATCAGCAAGTGCGACCGGGTCGAGCCCGCACGCGTGGAAGCGGTGAAGCAGCAAGTCAGCCAACTGCTGGCGCCTGGCCCGTATGCCGACGCGCCGCAATTTCCCGTATCCAGTACCGCGGGCACCGGTATCGACGCCTTGCGCCAGGCCTTGCTGGCGGCAGCGCCCCATGCCCGCCGCCGCAGTGTGGCCGGAGGCTTTCGCCTTGCCGTGGACCGGGCGTTCGCCGTCACGGGCGCGGGGGTAGTGGTGACCGGCACGGCGCTGGCAGGGCGGGTCACCGCTGGCGATACGTTGCTGCTGGGCAAGGCCGGCAGGCCGGTGAGGGTGCGCGGTTTGCATGCCCAGAATCAGCCCGCGCTGGTGGCGGAGGCAGGGCAGCGTGTGGCGCTCAACATAGCCGCCGAGCGCCTGGCGGTGGACCAGATACGCCGAGGAGATTGGCTGGTGCCGCAGTGGTTGCACGCGTCCAGCACCCGCATCGATATTGACTTGAGCCTGCTGCCCGGCCAAGCCCGTGCCTTCGAGCATTTCAGTGCGGTGCACGTGCACTTGGGCACCCAGGACGTAACTGCCAGGGTGGCTTTACTCGAAGGGCAGAGCTTGGCGGCCGGGCAGCGCATGTTCGCACAGTTGCTGCTCAACGCCCCCTTGCAAGCGGTGCATGGCGACCGCCTGGTGCTGCGCGATCAGCGCGCTCAGTACACGCTTGGCGGCGGCACGGTCCTGGACCCGTTCGCCCCCAGTCGACAACGCCGCAGCGCCGAAAGGCTGCAACAGTTGCAGGTGCTGCGCGACTGTGCGGGCCTTGAGCAGGCCTTGCCGGGTTTGCTTGCCAGCGCACCGGGTGGGCTGGACCCACAGCGCCTGGAGCGACAGTTCAATCGCCTGCGTGACAGCTGGCAATTACCCGACGACGTACTCGTGATCGCCACCCGCCAGGGCCAGTTGCTGTTCGCCGCAAGCCAATGGCAGGCGCTCAAGCAACGTGTGCTGGCCCAACTGGCGGCCTTTCATGAGCAGGAGCCCGATCAATTGGGCCCGGACCGTGACAGGCTGCGCCGTTTCGCGGCGTTGCCATTGGACAGACCGGGGTTCGTCAGTTTACTTGAGCAGTTGCTGGCCGAGGGCGCAGTGGCCAGCAGCGGCCCCTGGCTGCACTTGCCTGATCATCAGGTCCAGCTCAGTGCCGCAGATGAGGCGCTCTGGGCCCGCCTGCAGCCCAGGCTGCTGGCCGCAGCCTACGATCCGCCTTGGGTCAGGACGTTGGCGAGCGAGGAAAAGTGCGCTGAGGCCGATGTACGCCTGCTACTGCGCAAGCTCGCGCGCCTGGGGCTGCTGCACCAGGTGGTGCGGGACCTGTTCTACCCAGAACCGACCCTACAGCGCATGGCAGACCTGCTGCAGCGTCACATGGGTGACACGCCGGTAGTGCAGGTTGCTGCATTTCGCGATATGTTGGGCATCGGTCGCAAGCGCAGTGTGCAGATTCTGGAGTATTTCGACCGGATCGGCCTGACCCGCAGGGTCGGCGATCAGCGGTACATCCGCAGTGACAGTGCCCTGGCCCGCTAGCAGGCCAGGCACCCACTTCAAGGAAGGCAATCGCGCCCGGTGGCGCGGCCGGGCTTCAAACCCGGTTGGGGACGGCATCCGTTCCCGGGCAGGTTCGACTCCCGCTGCCTTCCGCCACTTCTAGCGTTCGCCGCACAGGTCCAGGGCAAACCACTGCTCGGCCTCATCCACGTCCAGCCCGGCACCCAACAGCGCGAACATCTTGCCAAGGGCCGCCTCCCGCGTCATGCCGCCCCCGCTGACCAGGCCTGCTGCCCGCAGGCGGCTACCGGCGGCGTAGGTATCAAAGACCACGTCGCCTTCCGGGCACTGGGAAATGGCCACCAACATGACCCCACGCTCGCGTGCTGCACGCAAGGTGTCGAGCAGCGCCTGATCATCGGACGGCCCAGTGCCGCTGCCATAGCATTCCAGCAACAAGCCCTGCACGCCGCTGTTGAGCAAAGCGTCCAGATGACCTGCCTGCAAACCAGGGAACACCGGCACGACCGCAAGGTTTACGCGCTGACGGGGCTGCTGGTAACCCAAGTGTGCCGGCAAGGGGGCTACGTGCTCGCTCTGGCGATGGCGCGGCAGGGCTGCAAAGGCATCGAACGCTTCGCTGCGCAGCTTCGAGGCGCGGCAACCGTGCAGCAGCTTCCCCGCGAAGTACAGTTGCACGCCCGCTTCAAGGGGATGATCGAACTGGCGCAGTGCACCGCACAGGTTGTCCCAGGCATCGCTGCCAGGTGCGCCTGCCGGCAGCATCGAGCCGGTCAGCAGGATGGGAACCGGCAGCCCCAGCAACAGGAACGACAGCGCCGCTGCACTGTAGGCCAGGGTGTCGGTGCCATGCAGTACCAGTACCGCATCATGGTCACGGACCCGCACGGCATCGACGATCGCATCACGCATCGCCAGCCAGTTGTGCTGCTGCATGTTGGCACTGTCGAGCAGTGGGTCCAGTTCCTGGAGCGTCCAGGTGACTTCGGGGGCGTCGGCCATCACGGCGAAATGATCGCGCATGCGGGACTCGAAGCCGCCGGATGGGGCGAGGCCTTCCGGGGTTTCGAGCATGCCGATGGTGCCACCGGTGTAGAGCACGAGGAGGTTCTTTACTGCGCGCATGGAAAGCGTCCGTAGCGATGAGCGGGAAAGAAGAGCCGCGCTTTGGGAGGGAAGGCTAGTGGGGCCGCAATGCGGCCCCTGGTGACTCAACCAACTGGCACAACCCTCGCTGGGGCGGCTGGCGATGTCAGCCTATCAGCGCAGCGGCTGAGCCTGGCCGACAGCTTTGTCAGCGGCTGTTTCCACCTGCGGGTTGGCAGGCCATGCATTGCGGTCCAGGTCCAGGTCGGCGAACTTGGCCGAATCGAACACGGGCTGCTTGATGCCAGCCTTGCGCTGGTCATCGTAGTCGCGCATCACACGCAGGCCGACCTTGAACAGCAGGGCCAGGGCCATCAGGTTGACGAAGGCCAGGCACGTCATGGTGATGTCGGCGAAGGCGAACACGGTGGTCAGGTCCTGCATCGAGCCCCACACGACCAATGCCAGTACCAGGGCACGGAAGCCCATCAATACAGCCCGGTTACGGCTGAGGAACTGCAGGCTGTTCTCGCCCAGATAGTAGTTGTAGAGGATGCAGGTGAACACGAACAGCGACAGCGCCACGCTCACGAAGATACGGCCCCAGTCGCCTACCACGGCTGCCAGCGAGTTCTGGGTCAGGACAATGCCGTCACCCTCGAAGCCAGGGGTGTAGAAGCCCGACAGCAGGATCAGCAGCGCGGTGCAGGTGCAGATCACGAACGTATCAAGGAACACGCTGAACGCCTGTACCACACCCTGGGCACCTGGGTGCTTCACGGCTGCGACGGCGGCTACGTTCGGTGCACTGCCAAGGCCGGCTTCGTTGGCGAACACGCCACGCTTCACGCCCATGACGATGGCGCTGCCCAGCAGGCCGCCGAACGCCGGGTCAAGACCGAAAGCGCTCTTGAAGATGGTCTCGAGCATGGCCGGCACGTGTTCGATCTGGGTGCCGATCACGTACAGGGTCACGCCGATGTAGGCCAAGGTCTTGATCGGTACGAGCAGGTCGGACACCGCCGCGATGCGCTTGATGCCACCAATGAAGGTGATGGCCAGCAGTACTGCCAGCACGATGCCGGTGTGGCGCGGATCGAAGTGGAAGGCGTTTTGAAGCGAATGGGTCACGGTGTACGACTGCAGGCCAATGAAGGCGAAGCCATAGGTGACCAGCAGCAGGATCGAGAAGACGATCGCCATGCCCTTGTACTTCAGGCCATGCTGAATGTAGTAGGCCGGGCCGCCACGGTACAGGCCATCGCCGTCGGCGCGCTTGTACACCTGGGCCAGGGTACATTCGAAGAAGCTGCTCGACATGCCCACCAGCGCGGTGACCCACATCCAGAACACGGCACCTGGGCCGCCCAGGGTCACGGCGATGCCGACCCCAGCAATGTTACCGGCGCCCACGCGGCCGGCCAGGCTCAGCATCAGGGCCTGGAATGAACTCAGTTGGCCTGCCTGGCCACGCAGCGATTCCTTGAACACACCGAACATGTGTGCGAAGTGGCGGAACTGGACGAACCGGGAACGGAGGGTGAAGTAGCTACCCAGCCCCACGATCAGCACGATGAGCAGTTTCCCCGAAAGGAAATCGTTGAGTACTTCGAGCATTGGAAAATGACCTCGATTCTTATTCTTCGTGTGGAAAGACCAGCGGCCGGCAGGCGTGCCGCTATTCGTTGGGGCGCATGGTTGGCCATGACAAGAGTCGTTACAATTTCGCGGCTTGGTCTTAATTGATGCGAGTTGATGCTAAACTGGCGCCATTCGCGTCACGTAGGCCTTTGTCATGAGCGAGCATTTCGCTACCAATCTCAAGCTGGCTTGCAGCCACTACCGCTCTATCTCCGAAGTTTGCCGCCAACTGTCGATCAATCGCGCCCAGTTCAACAAATACCTGAGCGGGCAAAGCCGTCCGACGGCTTACAACCTCAAACGCATTGGCGATTTCTTCGGGGTGGAGGAATACGAGCTCGACCTGCCCGCCGATCAGTTTTCACGCTTGATCGGCGCGCGAGTACCGTCCTCGGTTGAGCAAACCGGCGATCCGATCAGCGAGCTGTTTCGGCCTCTGCATGATCACGCGGGCAACCTGTCGCGTTACTGCGGGTATTACTTCGAGTACTCCAATTGCATGTCGGTGCCGGGTACGGTCCTGGTATCACTGGTGCATCTGTGGGAGGAGGGCGGGCGCTTTCTGTTCGAGCGCCAGGAGCGGCAGGAGCGGTCGAGCGCAACGGACCAGCATGCCGAAGTGCGTTGTCGGTACCTGGGGGCTGCTTTCCAGTTGCAGGACCGGGTGTTCCTGATCGACTACGAATCGCTTACCTACAACGAGATGAGCCAGACCATTCTCATCCCCAGCTTCAAGAGCCGTATCACCCGCCTCAACGGCCTCAAGGCCGGCGTGTCCAGCGGCGACCGGCGCAATCCCGCCTGTACCCGAGTGGTGTGGGAGTACCTGGGGCAAGAGATCAATCGCATCAACGCCTACCGCCAGGTAAAACTGTACCGGCCTGATGACCCCCGCATAGATGAAGACATCCGCGAGCGGTTGGATGTGGGCCCGCTCAGGAATGGGTTGTTTGAAGTCGAGTAGGGAGCAATTCGTTAAACAGCATCGAGAATGAAGTCCGTCACAATGCTTGTGATCTGATCGGCGATATCCGGGTTGGCCCGCAAATAGGAGGGGATGCCGTGGTCGCAGTTTTCAAGAATGAGGCACTGAAAACGCTCTGGCGCAGTCGAGCGTGTTAGGGCGCTGATTAGTTCTGCAGGTATGGGGCTGTACCGTTCTGCGCCTGCGTGCCACACGTGGCCCGCGCCTGTGCCAGGGGGTCTTGAGAAATGACGCGAGTCAAGCCCATCGTGCTCGCCGATCAGCAACAGCACTCGGCCCGGAAATCCTTCAAGAAAGAGGTAGCTGTCGCAATCGAAAAATGCGAAGGGCTTTCTGATGGCCGCCGAAAATGCCGGGCCAAATGGCAGTGAGTGGGCGCTGTCTGGATAGATCGCAGGGCAGACAAGGATAAGCGTGTCCACATGCGGCAACTGTGCTGCCATTTTCAATGCCAAGGCTGCGCCGAGGCTGTGACCAATCAACGTTCGGCACTCAAGTGCGATATGCGAATGAAAGCGCCATGCTTCTTCAAGGTTTATAACCAGCGAAGGCGCTGCTGCACCTGGTGCGCTGGCTAGACTATGCCCTGACAAGTTCGCCGTGAGCGAGCCGATACCTGCAGCCTGTAGGCGGTAGAGCAGTGGATTGAGCCGAGTAAAATCGGACCGAGCGCCCGCCAGTACAAAAACAGGTGCTGCGCGTTGCAGATCGGGTACTAGCAGACGGGCCTGTTGTTCGTAGCTTCCGAATCCTTCGTCGATAAACCATTCCATGCCTGGAGCGGGTTCTTCATATTGCCATTTCAGGCGCCCGCAGGAGTAGGCTTGCATGTGCGAACAGTCTCTACGAAAGGCGTGTTAGCCAGTTACTGATAGGGTTGTGCGGCTCGGTAAGCAGTTCGAGCAGCATGAGGATGCAGCCGCTTACCAACCGCGGTTTTACGAACATGACCAAGAGCGTAGCGCGCTGCCTGTGCTTGGCTAGCTGTGCATCTAACAAGGCAGCAAGGGCCCTCTTCAGCACTACTGAGGCCAGCCGAATCTGCAATTCAAAGCCCTTTCGCTGAGGTGTGGAAGTCAGTCATTGCCTAATGCATCGTAGGGCTTTTCTCCGAATGATTTTTTCCATCGTTTTTGGGGCGTCGGCACTGCCACCACTTGCAGCATCCGCATGCCCCACGTTGGACTTCCCCGCCCGGAAACCGCAAAATGGCCGCTTTCCCTTACAACCTCCGGATCTGCTGACTCTATGCGTATGCGCCTAATGCTGTTGGGTGGTGGCAATGCCCTCGGGCAAGCGCTGATTCGTCTTGGGGCCGAGGAGGACATCGCTTTCATGGCGCCGCGCCCTCCAGAGGAGGGCTGGGCGCCTGCCAGCCTCACCCAGTTGCTCGACGATCATCGTCCCGACGCCGTGGTCAACCTGGCGTATTACTTCGACTGGTTCCAGGCCGAGTCGGTCAGCGAGCAGCGTCTGGCGCTTCAGGAACGCGCCGTGGAGCGGCTGGCAGAGTTGTGCCAGCACCACCAGATCACGCTGGTCCAGCCCTCGAGCTACCGCGTGTTCGATGGCTCGCGTGCCACCGCCTACAGCGAAAAGGACGAGCCATTGCCGCTTGGCCTGCGCGGGCAGGCGCTCTGGCGTATCGAACAAAGCGTGCGTGCGGCCTGCCCGCAACATGTGCTGTTGCGGTTCGGCTGGGTGCTGGACGAAAGTATCGATGGCCTGCTTGGCCGTTTCCTGACGCGCGCCGAGCTACCCCAGGAATTGCTGCTGGCCGATGATCGGCGTGGCAACCCGACACCCGTCGACGATGCGGCCAGGGTCATTCTCTCGGTGCTCAAGCAACTGGACTGCAATTCGCCGTTGTGGGGTACCTACCACTACGCCGGGAACGAAGCGACCACGCCTGTGGCGCTAGGCCAGGCGATCCTCGCCGAGGCCGGCCAGCATCGACAACTCGCGGTGCAGACGCCAACGCCGCAGGCCCATGCCGCGCGCCCGGATGCCAGCGAAGAGCCGCAGAACGCAGTGCTGGCCTGCAAGAAAATCCTTCACACCTTCGGTATCAAGCCCCGTGCCTGGCGTGCAGGCTTGCCGCCTCTTCTGGACCGGTTCTATCGCCATGGCTGATGCCCCCATCCTGATCACCGGCGGTGCCGGCTTCATCGGCTCTCACCTGAGCGACGCCTTGCTGGCGCGTGGCTACGCCGTGCGCATTGTCGACGACCTCTCCACGGGCAAGCGCGACAACCTGCAACTGGGCCACCCCCTGCTTGAGCTTGTCGAGGGGGACGTTGCCGACGCCGAACTGGTCCAACGCGCAGCGGCAGGCTGCCAGGCCGTGGTGCACCTGGCTGCGGTGGCCTCGGTGCAGGCTTCGGTCGACGATCCGGTGCGCACGCACCAGAGCAATTTCATCGGCACGCTCAACGTGTGCGAAGCCATGCGTGTTCACGGGGTGCGCCGCGTGTTGTTCGCGTCCAGTGCAGCGGTCTACGGCAACAACGGTGAAGGCCAGTCCATTGCCGAAGATACGCCCAAGGCGCCGCTGACACCGTATGCCGTGGACAAGCTGGCCAGTGAGCAGTACCTGGATTTCTACCGGCGCCAGCATGGGCTTGAGCCTGTGATATTCCGGTTCTTCAACATCTTCGGGCCGCGGCAGGACCCTTCCTCGCCTTATTCGGGCGTCATCAGCATCTTCAGCGAGCGTGCACTGCAAGGTCAGCCAATCACCGTGTTCGGTGACGGCGAGCAGACGCGGGACTTCCTGTATGTAGGTGACCTGGTACAGGTCATGGTGCAGGCGCTCGAGCAAGCGCAGGTCGAGGAGGGGGCCGTGAACATCGGTCTCAACCAGGCCACGTCACTGAACCAGATGCTCGCTGCGCTCCAGCAGGTGGTGGGCAGCTTGCCCGCAGTCAGCTATACCACGCCGCGCTCGGGCGACATCCGCCATTCGCGTGCGGACAACAGGCGGTTGCTGGCTCGCTTCGACTTCAAGCGGGCCACCTCGATGGTGGAGGGGCTGTCCCGGTTGTTGGGCAAGCTCCGTTAGCAACCGATGGGCGCCCAGTCCGGCGCTCAGTACGACAGTAACGAAACGGGGCGGCCTTGGCCGCCCCGTGTGTTTTACAGCGCTCGATCAGAACTTGTAGCCCAGGCCGACCATGTAGACCCAAGGGTCCACGTCCACGTCGACCTTGGTCTTGCTATAGCCCAAGGCGCTCGGGCCGTTCACGCTGGCCTTGGTGTCGATGTCCACATACCAGACAGCGGCGTTGACCAGCAGGTTATCGGTGATCATGTAGTCCATGCCCAGCTGGCCGGCGAACCCGACCGAATCCTGCAGTTTCAGGTTGCTGAACCCTTGTTGCTTGCGGTTGCTGCTCAGGTCTTCATCGAAGAACAAGGTGTAGTTGATGCCCACGCCCGCATAGGGTTGAAACTTCGACGACGCCTCCATCGGGTAGTACTGCAACGAAAGGGTCGGCGGCAGTTGCTTGATGTCGGCTAGCTTGCCATCCAGCCCACCGCCCAGCCCTTTCACCCCTACCGTGTGCTTGAACGGCGTGGCTGCCAGCAATTCCAGGCCAATGTGGTCGGTGAGCATGTAGGCGAATGCCAGACCCAGCTGGGTATCGCTGTCCAGGGTCGCCTTGGTGCCTGCCACTTTGTTGCCGTCGAACTTCAGGTCGCTGCTGCTCTCGTTGGGCGCAGTGGTGATGGCGCCAGCACGTACGATGAAATCACCGGGTTGATAAGCGTGCGCAGCCGGGGCGGTGAGTGCCAGGGCCACGAGTGAGGCACCGAGCAAGGACTTGTTCATGGAAGCTCCCAAAGGACGTTGATAATCGTGTAGTCCAATGGTACGGATGCAACTAAACAGAAAGTTTGACCCAGCTCAAAGAAGCGTCTGCACCGGCCTTCGGAAGGCTCATCTGAGTTCGTAGGCGTAGATCTTCTCGGCTTCCATCTGGTAACCCGCCTCAGCCAGTTCGCTGCTCGAGGGTTTGACATGCATCGTGCCCTCTATCCAGTAGGGCTGATACAGATCTTCGACCCGTACGCCCATTTCACTGACGATGTGCACAATCTGGTTCGACGGGGGCGGGGGCACGTGGATGCACGCACCGTAGTACGGCACCAGCAGAAATTCGGTGGTGCGGCCTTGCTCATTGACCTCCAGCGGCACGATGTAGCCCGGCAGCTTGATCTGCTGGCCATCGAGGCTGTTCACCACGGGTGCAGCAGGCGCCTGCTGGCGCGCGGCCGGGGCGGACTCGGCAGACAGTGCATCGCTGAGCTGCGACATGTCATGCAGGGGCGCCAGTTGCGGCGCGACGACCGGTGCGCCTTCGGGGATCAGGGCGGGCCAGTCGAGCTCTCTGGGCTGCGATGCCCACGCAGGTACCGCAAGCATCACGAGCAGCGAAAAAAGCAGGCGCCGGGCGGGGCTACCGGTTGGTAGGCGGGCCCCCATACGGCATGTCCATGCGCTTGCAAGCGCATGGAGAGCCCCGAAGCAGGCAGTGAGAAATCGGATCATCACAGGCTCTCAAAGGTGGATCGACAAGCCATCTGCCAACGACTGCCGATAGGCTCGCCATGCCGGAACGCTGCCCATCAACAGCGCTGCGCCAAGGATGATAGCCAGCAACGACCATTCATGCGTGCTGGGCCAGGCCAATGGCAGGTACAAGCCATAGTTGGCCTGCACGTAACCCTGGGCCAGGGCGATGCCGGCGTACAGCAGGCCAAGCCCGGCAACGATCCCGGCCGTTGCCAGCGCCAGAGCCTCAAGTACCAGCAGCCCGGCGATGTGCCATGGTCGTGCACCTACCGAGCGCAGGATCGCCATTTCTCGGCGGCGCTCGTTCAGACTGGTAAGAATCGCCGTGAGCATGCCGATCAGCCCGGTCAGCACAACGAACAGCGAGACCACGAACAGGGCTTGTTCGGCAGTGCCCATCAGGCTCCACAACTCTTGCAACGCCACCCCCGGCAAAATCGCCAACAGCGGCTCGCTGCGGTATTCATTGATTTCGCGCTGCAGGCTGAAGGTAGCGATCTTGTTGTTCAAGCCCAGCATGAATGCCGTGATCGCAGCGGGTTGCAGATCCATGCCACGCGCCTGTTCTGCACTGATGCGTCCCGCACCTCGGGCCGGCACGCCGTTGTGCCAGTCGATATGGATCGCCTCCATGCCGGCCAGGCTGATGTGCAAGGTGCGGTCAACCGGCGTGCCGGTGCGCTTGAGTACACCGACCACGGTAAATGGTTTGTCGTCGTGCTTGACCAGGCTGATCGCCGCTACGCCATGGGCCAGCACCAGTTTGTCGCCCAGCTTGTAGTGCAAGGCGTCGGCAACCTCCGCGCCCAGTACCACTTCGAAAGGATCGTCGGCAAATTCCCGGCCCTCGCGCAACGCCAGGTGCTGCTTGCGCCCGTACTGATAGTGGTCGAAATAGGCGCCGGTGGTGCCCATCACCCGGTAGCCGCGGTGCGAGTCGCCCAGCGAGATGGGGATCGCCCACTTCACCCGTGGGTCCTGGGCGTAGTGCTGGTAGCTGTCCCAGCGTATGTTGTTGGTGGCATTGCCGATGCGAAACACCGAGTACAGCAGCAGGTTCACCGAACCTGAACGTGCACCGACAATCAGGTCAGTACCACTGATGGTGCTGGCAAAGCTGGCGCGAGCTTCGGTGCGCACCCGCTCGACGGCCAGCAGCAGGCAAACCGACAAGGCGATGGCAAACGCGGTCAGAAAGGCGGTGAAGCGGCGGTTGGCCAGGCTGGCCAGGGCAAGGCGAAGCAGGTACATCATGCCTCCCGGGGCTTGGCGGCACGATTGAGCTCGGCCAGGGACAGGTGTCGGTCGAACAGCGGGGCCAGGCTCTGGTCATGACTGACGAACAGCAAGCTAGAGCCTGCCGCGCGGCATTCATCGAACAGCAACGCGATGAACGCTTCGCGGGTATCGGCATCCAGCGCTGATGTGGGTTCATCAGCGATCACCAGCTCGGGTTGGCCGATCAAGGCGCGGGCGGCGGCGACGCGTTGCTGCTGGCCGATCGACAGGCTGTCGGCTCGCCGCGTGAGCAACTGCGGATCGCCCAGGCCCAGGTGGGCAAGCAATTCGCGGGCGGCCTGGTCGACGCTACCGTGGCGCTCGACGGCACGCTGGGCGCGGCTGCGCGAGAAACGACAGGGCAGCTCGACATTTTCCCGCACCGAGAGAAACGGCAGCAGGTTGAATTGCTGAAAGATATAGCCGGTGTGGTCGACACGGAAACGGTCCCGGGCACCTTGGCCGAGTAGGGCCAAGTCCTGCCCAAGCAGTTGGATTCGCCCACGGCCTGGCCGGTTGACCCCGCCGAGCAGGCCTAGCAGGGTAGTCTTGCCACTGCCGCTTGGGCCCTTGAGAAACACGGCTTCACCGGCTTGCAGTTCAAAGGCTGGGATATCCAGCAACGGCGGTTGTCCCGGCCAGGCGAACGCCACGCCTTGCAGGTGGATCAGCGGCTGGTTCATTCAGAGTGTGACCACAGCCTTGGTTGGCGAGGTTTCCACCCCCTTCTGGCCGTTCGGGCCGATCAATTGCACATTGATTTTCTGCGTGGCGGGGAAGGCCTTGAACAGCGGCGACAGGTCGATCTGGGTGAGTTTTTCGGGCGCTGTGCAGGTGAGTTGGTAATGGGCGTTGATGTCGCTGTGAACGTGGCCTTTTTCGTGCTCGTCGGCATCATCGTCCGCCTTGGCGGCATCCCCAAACAGCGGGCTTTGCAGTTCTTGCTGGTCTGGTGTGCAACCCGCGGCCGCCGTCAATGCGAACAACTTCAGGGGCTGTTCCAACTGCTGACGCACCGCGGCCACCTTGGCCTTGTCGGCATCGCTGCTGGCCATGTGCTCGAAGCCGACCAGGTTCATCGCCGGGCTGTCCAGCTCAAGCTCCAGGGTATTGCCGTCAAGCACGGCATTGAGCTTGGCCACGCCATGCTCATGGGCGGCAAGCGTGCCATGGCCGTGATCATGCTCATGTTCTTCGTGGGCATGGGCCGTCATGGCCAATGGCAAGCAGGCGAAGGGCAAGGCTAGCAGCAGACGACGCATGGGCGACTCCAGGAGCGGATTATAGGAGTAGTTATGTTATAACGATTGTTTGGCAGGCCGCCAGCCTCGTGGCTCAGGTTTCATGTTGCGGTAGCATGGCGACAATGACTTGAGCGAGGACCTGCAGTGAGAATTCGTGGAACGATCGGTAAGTGGCCGGTGGACTTGACCATCGAGCTTGATCCCCAGGAATGGGCGCAGTTGGCACGGCCAGCCGAACAGCTCCCCGCTTCGACACCCCAGCCAGCTGCCGCGGTGCCTCCCGCAGCAGCAAAGGATGATGGGCCGTGGCGGGTAGCCTGCGAATTATTGCGCACGGCTGGCCGGATGGAGGGGCCTGAGCTGCTTGAGCATTTGCAGGGCCTCACGGGGGACTTTGGCGCAGCCAAGCGGCTGCTGGTGCGGCTGCGGCACCATCGGCAAGTGCGGGTGTTCAGTGAGGGCGAAACGCCGGTGTATGTGTGGCAGGCCGTCGAAAAGGCGTAGACGACCTCGAACGACGTGACAAGCGTGTCAGTGGCCGGCTCACGGGGCAAGGCGGAGCAACCCAGGCAACAGGTGCTGGGCCTGATTAGTACCGAGCCGCTCGTATCCCAGAGCAGAGTTTGAGCACCAGGGCATGAGCAGGGTGGCGTACCTTGCTCATGCCTCCACGCCTGATAAGCGTCAGTACATCGCAGCAAACAGCTTACGGCGATACGTACCCACCAGCGGATGGGCACTGCCGAGCAACTCGAACACCTGTAGCAATGCCTTGTGTGGCAGCCCGTTTTCGTAACCGCGATTGCGCTGGAACAGCTTGAGCAGGCTTTCGAGCGCGGGCTCGTACTGCTGGCGTGCCAGCTGCTGAATGCACAGTTGGTACGTGGCTTCGTCATCCTGTGGATTCTGCGCCAGGCGACTTTTCAGGTCGGCAACCTCCGGCAGGCTGGCGGCCTGGCGCAGGAACGTCAGTTGCGCCTTGGCGCCGGCCAGAGCGGCCTTGTGGTCCTCTGTCTTGACCGCATCCAGCACCACCTGGGCCTCACCCAGTTCACCGCGCTCGGCCAGGCAGCGGGCGTACAGGATCAGGCCTTCAGCGTTGCTGTTGTCCTCTGCAAGCAATTGCTGCAGCACGGCTTCGGCTTCGGCAAAGCGGCTTTCGGCGAACAGCGCCTGAGCCTGTTCCAGCGGCGAAGCGGTGGGTGGCGCCGGCAGCTGCACATGCGGCTCGAGCATGGCGCGGATCGCCGATTCCGGTTGGGCACCGGCAAAGCCGTCGACCGGCTGGCCATCCTTGAACAGCACCACCGTCGGCAGGCTGCGGATGCCGAATTGCGCCACGACCTGCTGCTCGACGTCGCAGTTGATCTTGGCCAGCAGCAGTTCGCCCTGGTACTCCTCGGCAATTTTTGCCAGAAGGGGCATCAAAGCCTTGCACGGCGCGCACCATTCGGCCCAGAAATCGACCAGCACCGGCTTGTGGAATGAGTTCTCGATCACCAACTGCTGGAACGTGGCATCGGTGGCATCGAAGATGTATGGGGTGTCCTGGCTCATCGCGACTCTCGCAAATCCGTGAATGGCACCACTATAAAGGCTCGCGGCTTGCGTGGTACAGGCTGACCCGGCGGAATTCGTGCGGCTCGGCCAGGTCCGGCAGGGTCAAGGCGTCGAGCACCCCGAGCGAGCGGTACAAAGGGTGGCTGAAGTCCCGCACGCGCGAGTCGGCTACCAGTATCTGTCGCCCCCGGTCGAGGAAGGCATCGAGCAGCGGCAGGTTGGCGCGGTCGTAGAGCACATCGGCCACCAGGATCAGGTCAAAACGGTCATCTTCGGCAAAAAAGTCGCTGCTGTAGCCCAGTTCCACCTCGTTAAGGGCGGCGTTGGCACGGCAGGCGTCCAAGGCGAGCGGATCAAGGTCGCAGGCCACGACCTCCAGCGCACCTGCACGGGCGGCGGCAATGCCGGCGATGCCGGAACCGGCGCCAAAATCGAGCACCCGCTTGCCGGCTACCCACTCCCGATGCTCGGCCAGGTAGCGCGCCATGGCCAGGCCACTGGCCCAGCAGAAGCTCCAGTACGGCGGGTCTTCGAGAATGCGCCGGGTTTCTTCACTGCTGAAGGCGCGGTCCATGTTCTGGTCATCGATCAGCCATAGTTTCAACGCGCAGCCGGGCAGGTCGCTGATCACCAGTCGTGCTTCGCCAATCAGGCCGCTCAGGGCCTGTTGCAATGCCACTGGCGCCACTTACGGTGCCTTTTCGAACTGCAGCGGGCCGGTGGCCTGGGTCTGTGCCTGGGTGATGCGCAGCGGCGGCAAATGCATGATCAACTGGCCAGAGCGGCTGGCTCGTCCGCGCAGCTCCACCCTGGCGCCGGCCGGAAATGCCTCGGGATTGAAGCGCAGCTGGTAGGGCAAGGCCTGTCCGGTACCCGGCAGGGTGCTACTGGCCAGCAGCTGTTGCGGCCGATCGCGCTCATCGATCACCAACAGGGCAAGTTCCACCTCTGCGCCTGCGGGGATTCCCAGCAACGTGCCGCTCAGCTCGCGCTGATAAGCCGGCAAGGGGCCAAGCGGCTGGGCCTTTTTGGCCACCTTGGCGGGCGCCGGGGCAGGCGGTTGTTCGGTCTTGGGCCGGTCACTGCCGCAGGCGGTGAGCAGGGCGGCGCAGCACAGCACGGCAAGCGCGCGAAGAGGCATGGGGTAGTCCTTCAGGGGCAGAATTGCATGGATGTTAACCCCTTTGGCTTGTCTTGCCAGTGGGATGCGCTACCATGGCCCTCCCTTTTTTTGTTGCCTGCCACCATGCACTGTCCGTTTTGCGGTGCCAACGACACCAAGGTCATCGACTCGCGCCTGGTCGCCGAGGGCGAGCAAGTGCGGCGCCGTCGCGAATGCGTCGCCTGCGGCGAGCGCTTCACCACCTTCGAAACCGCCGAGCTGGTACTACCCCGGCTGATCAAGCAGGACGGTACTCGCCAGCCCTTCGACGAAGACAAGTTGCGGGCCGGCATGCAGCGTGCGCTGGAAAAACGCCCTGTCAGTGTCGAGCGCCTCGAAGCCGCCCTGGCCCACATCAAGAGTCGGCTGCGTGCCACCGGTGAGCGCGAGGTCAAGTCGCTGGTGGTGGGCGAGCTGGTGATGGGCGAGTTGCGCAAGCTCGATGAAGTGGCCTACATCCGTTTCGCCTCGGTTTATCGGCGCTTCCAGGACCTTGACGAATTCCGCGAAGAAATCGACCGCCTGGCCCGTGAGCCAGCCAAAGAGTGAGCATGCAAACCCCCGCAGCTGTGCTTGACGCCCATTACATGGCCCGCGCGCTTGAGTTGGCGCGCAAGGGGCTCTACACCACCCACCCCAACCCGCGTGTGGGCTGCGTCATCGTCAGCGATGGCGAGGTGGTGGGCGAGGGCTGGCATGTACGCGCCGGGGAGCCCCATGCCGAGGTGCATGCGCTTGCCCAGGCAGGCGAGCGTGCGCGGGGCGGCTGTGCCTATGTCACCCTCGAACCCTGCAGCCACCATGGCCGTACGCCGCCGTGTGCCGAAGCCTTGGTCAAGGCCGGTGTGGCGCGCGTGGTGGCCGCCATGCAGGACCCGAATCCCCAGGTAGCCGGGCAAGGCCTGCAGCGGCTTGCCCAGGCCGGTATCGACGTGGCCAGCGGGGTGCTCGAAGCGCAGGCACGGGCACTTAACCCTGGGTTTCTCAAGCGCATGGAGCAGGGGTTGCCGTTCGTGCGCGCCAAGCTGGCCATGAGCCTGGATGGTCGTACCGCCATGGCCAGCGGCGAAAGCCAGTGGATCACCGGCCCTGCGGCGCGTTCTGCCGTGCAGCGCCTGCGGGCGCGCTCAAGCGTGGTGCTGACCAGTGCAAGCAGCGTGCTGGCTGACGGTGCACGCATGACGGTGCGTGGCGCCGAGTTGGGCCTGGATGCCGAAACCACCGCGCTCGCCCTGAGCCGGGCACCGCTGCGGGTGCTGGTCGATGGCCGTTTGCGCTTGCCCTTGCAGGCACCATTCTTCCAGGCCGGTCCGGCGCTGGTGGTGACCGCCGTCGCAGATGACCCACGTTATGCCGCTGCCGGCCATGAACTGCTTAGCCTTCCGGGTGACAATGGCCATGTCGACCTGCGTGCCCTGCTTCAAGCCCTGGCCGCCCGTGGCGTCAACGAAATCCTGCTGGAAGCCGGCGCAGGTCTGGTGGGTGCCTTCGCCCAGCAAGGCCTTGTCGACGAGTACCAGCTGTTCATGGCCGGCACCTTCCTGGGCTCAAGCGCACGTCCCCTGCTGGACTGGCCATTGAGCCGCATGAGCGAGGCACCGCGGCTGCAGATCACCGACATGCGCGCAGTAGGCGATGACTGGCGGGTCACAGCCGTACCGCTGCCTGCTCCCGGCGTATAATGCGCGGCTTGCCCCGCGCACACCGTTTTGAGGAAGACCCATGTTCACCGGCATCATCGAATCCATCGGCACCATCCGCAGCCTGACGCCCAAAGGCGGCGACGTGCGCGTGCACGTCGACACCGGCAAGCTCGACCTGGGTGACGTCAAGCTTGGCGACAGCATCGCCGTCAATGGCGTGTGCCTGACGGCGGTGGAGTTGCCGGGCAACGGCTTCTGGGCCGATGTCAGCGTGGAAACCCTCAAGCGCACGGCCTTCGTCGACCTGAAAAGTGGCAGCAAGGTCAACCTTGAAAAAGCGCTGACGCCCACCACCCGCCTGGGGGGGCATCTGGTCAGCGGCCATGTCGACGGCGTGGGCGAAATCATCTCGCGCAGCGATAACGCCCGCGCCATCCAGTTTCGCGTGCGTGCGCCGCGAGAACTGGCCAAGTACATCGCCCACAAGGGTTCGATCACCGTCGATGGCACCAGCCTGACGGTCAATGAGGTCAATGGCGCCGAATTCGAGCTGACCATCGTCCCGCACACCCTGTCCGAAACCATCATGGCCGACTACCGCGCAGGGCGTCGGGTTAACCTTGAGGTCGACCTGCTGGCCCGTTACCTGGAGCGCTTGCTGCTGGGCGACAAGGCGGCCGAGCCGAGCAAGGGCAGTGGCATCACCGAAAGTTTCCTGGCCGCCAACGGCTTCTTGAAATCCTGATTGAGAAGGGGGTGCCGCGTGGCGCTCAACAGCATCGAAGAACTGGTCGAAGACATCCGCCAGGGCAAAATGGTCATCCTGATGGATGACGAAGACCGCGAGAACGAAGGCGATATCATCATGGCAGCCGAATGCTGCCAGCCCGAGCACATCAACTTCATGGCCAAGCACGCCCGTGGCCTGATCTGCATGCCAATGACCCGCGAACGTTGCGAAACCCTCAAGCTGCCGCTGATGGCGCCGCGCAATGGTTCGGGTTTCGGCACCAAGTTCACCGTTTCGATCGAGGCGGCCGAAGGGGTCACCACCGGCATCTCCGCCGCCGACCGTGCCCGCACCGTGCAAGCGGCTGCCGCCAGGGACGCCAAGGCTGAAGACATCGTCAGCCCCGGGCATATCTTCCCGCTCATGGCTCAGCCAGGCGGTACGCTGGCACGCGCCGGGCACACCGAGGCAGCCTGCGACCTGGCACGCATGGCCGGGTTCGAACCCAGCGGCGTGATCTGCGAGGTGATGAACGACGACGGCACCATGTCGCGCCGCGCCGAACTGGAAGTGTTCGCGGCCGAGCACGGCCTGAAGATCGGCACCATCGCCGATCTCATTCACTACCGCATGATCCACGAGCGCACCGTACAGCGGGTCTCCGAGCAGTCGGTGGAAAGCGAGCTGGGCGAGTTCAACCTGGTCACCTACCGCGATGCGGTAGAAGGTGACGTGCACATGGCCTTGACCCTGGGCACCATCTGCGCCGAAGAGCCCACGCTGGTGCGGGTGCACAACATGGACCCGCTGCGTGACCTGCTGCTGGTCAAGCAGCCGGGCCGCTGGAGCCTGCGCGCCGCCATGGCCGCCGTGGCCGAAGCCGGAAGCGGTGTGGTGCTGCTGCTGGGGCACCCGCTCGATGGCGACGTGCTGCTTGCGCATATCCGCGAAAGCGCAGGCGATGCACCGGCCAAGACCCCGACCACCTACAGCACTGTGGGTGCCGGTTCGCAGATCCTGCGTGACCTGGGCGTGCGCAAGATGCGCCTGATGAGTTCGCCGATGAAGTTCAATGCGATATCCGGATTCGACCTGGAAGTTGTAGAATACGTGCCCTCCGAGTGACTTGAGGCGGCAATCACGCCCTGCAGCTCGAGTCCATACCCCTGTCGAGGCCGCCAGCAAGCGGCCTTGCGTTTGAAGATGAGAATATCGCAATGACCCTGAAGACCATCGAAGGTACCTTCATTGCCCCCAAAGGTCGCTATGCTTTGGTGGTTGGCCGCTTCAACAGCTTCGTTGTCGAAAGCCTGGTAAGTGGTGCCGTTGATGCCCTGGTACGCCATGGCGTCAGCGAAAACGACATCACCATCATCCGTGCGCCTGGCGCGTTCGAGATTCCGCTGGTTGCCCAGAAAGTCGCCCAGCAAGGCGCTTATGACGCGATCATCGCCCTGGGCGCTGTGATCCGTGGCGGCACCCCGCACTTTGAATACGTGGCGGGCGAGTGCACCAAGGGCCTGGCCCAGGTGTCCATGGAGTTCGGTGTCCCTGTGGCGTTCGGCGTACTGACCGTCGACTCCATCGAGCAGGCCATCGAGCGTTCCGGCACCAAGGCCGGCAATAAAGGTGCAGAAGCCGCCCTGTCTGCCCTGGAAATGGTAAGCCTGCTGGCGCAGTTGGAGGCCAAGTGATTAGCGACGAAAGCGATCGTTTCAACCCGCGCGATCCCAAAACTGCGGATGCCGGCAAGCCATCGAAGAGCGCCAAGCGCCGTGAAGCCCGCAAGCTCGCGACCCAAGCGCTGTATCAATGGCACATGGCGCAGCATTCGTTGAACGAGATCGAAGCGCAGTTTCGGGTCGATAACGATTTTGCGGATGTCGACGGCGCCTACTTCCGTGAAATCCTGCATGGCGTTCCGGCCATCAAGGACGAAATCGACAGTGCGCTCAAGCCCTGCCTGGACCTGAGCCTCGACGAGCTCGACCCGGTCGAGCTGGCCGTGTTGCGTCTGTCCACTTGGGAATTCATCAAGCGCATCGACGTGCCTTATCGCGTTGTGATCAACGAAGGCGTCGAACTGGCCAAGGTCTTCGGCGCCACCGACGGCCACAAGTTCGTCAACGGCGTGCTTGACAAACTGGCACCGACGCTGCGCGAAGTCGAAGTCAAGGCGAACAAGCGCTAATTGCGGCGCAGCCTGGCCATGGGTGAGTTCGAACTGATCAACCGTTACTTCGCCTCCGCGCACTGTGCCGTGCACGGCGAGGGCGAAGGGGTGGCGCTGGGCATCGGTGACGACTGTGCCCTGCTGGATCTCCCTCCGGGTGAGCAGTTGGCCGTCTCGACCGACACCCTGGTAGCCGGCGTGCATTTCCCTGCCGTCTGCGACCCGAAGCTGCTGGGGCAGCGCTGCCTGGCCGTCGCTGTCAGTGATCTGGCCGCCATGGGCGCTACTGCGATCGGCTTCACGCTGGCCCTTACCCTGCCTGACGTCAGCCACGAGTGGTTGGAGGAGTTTTCGGCAGGGCTCAGCCGCATGGCACACCGTTGCCGCATGAGCCTGATTGGCGGTGATACGACCCGGGGGCCGTTGAGCATCACCGTGACGGTGTTCGGCCGTGTGCCCACCGGGCAGGCATTACGACGCACTGGCGCCCAGCCGGGCGACCTGCTGTATGTCGGTGGCTCGCTGGGCAAGGCCGCTGGCGCCTTGCCACTGGTACTCGGGGAGCGCCAGGCGCCGCCGGCCGTGGCAGCGCCGCTGCTGGCCCACTACTGGGCACCCATGCCGCAGCTTACCCTCGGTGCCTTGCTCAGAGGGCACGCTACGGCGGCACTCGATATTTCCGATGGCTTGCTAGCCGATTGCGGTCACATCGCCAAGGCCTCTGGCGTGGCGCTCGAGGTGAACCTGGCGCAGGTGCCGGTGTCCCCCGAAGTGGAGGCGTTCCTGGGGCGCGAGGCAGCCGTGCAGGCAGCGCTCGCCGGTGGTGACGACTACATCTTGGCGTTCACGGCACCCCCGGGCGCCTTGACGCACCTTGCGCACTTTGGCTTCATCCAGGTCTACCCCATTGGCCGCGTACTGCAAGGGCAGGGCGTGTCCCTGCGCGACGCGCACGGTCAGGACATCACGCCTCAGCAGCGGGGCTACCAACACTTTAGGGAGATACCGTGACCGACCACCCCAATCAGGTGCCTGCGGAGTTCGTTCCGCCATCGGTCTGGCGCAACCCTTGGCACTTCATCGCGTTCGGGTTCGGCTCTGGCACCTTGCCCAAGGCGCCTGGCACCTGGGGCTCGCTGGTGGCGATACCCTTCATTCCGCTCTGGCAGATGCTGCCCGATTGGGGCTACTGGCTGGTACTGGGTATCACCATGCTGTTCGGCTTCTGGCTGTGCGGCAAGGTGGCCAATGACTTGCGCGTGCATGACCATGAAGGCATCGTCTGGGACGAAATGGTCGGCATGTGGATTACGCTGTGGCTGGTGCCCGATGGCTGGCAGTGGCTGTTGGCGGGCTTTCTGATGTTCCGCTTCTTCGACATCCTCAAGCCGTGGCCCATCCGTTGGATTGATCGTCACGTCCATGGCGGCGTCGGCATCATGCTCGATGACGTGCTGGCCGGCGTCTTCGCCTGGTTGGGCATGCAGGTTCTGGTATGGGCTGTCGCATAGAACGGGGGCTGCCATGGTGCTGAAGGGTGTGCTGCTGGCATTACTGATGGTCGCGGCCCCGTGGGCTACTGCCGGCGACAGCCAACCTGACCAGATTCACCTAGTCAGCGAGGAGTGGGCCGACTACACCAACGCAGATGGCACCGGTGTGGCCTGGGACGTGATGCGCAAGGTGTTCCAGCCCGCAGGGATCGAGGTCGTGCCGCAGAGTGCGCCCTACAGCCGTGCCATTGGCCTGGTCAAACGTGGCGAGGCTGATGCCTGGGTCGGCTCCTACAAGAACGAAAGTGAAGACAACCTCTACCCGCGCTGGCATTTCGACGTCGACCATGTCTACGCCCTCGGGCTTGCCAGCAAGCCGGCCCCCACACTGGCAACCATCGGCGACTATCGCCTGGCCTGGGTGCGTGGCTATGCCTATGGCAAATACTTGCCCCGCGTGCGGGAGTACCGTGAAATCCAGCGGCGCGAAGGCATTCTGCCCATGCTTGAGCATGACCGGGTGGACTTCTATGTCGACGCCATGACCGAAGTGGACTACGTCATTGGGCAAAGCTCGCAACCTGAGCGATTCCGGCGTACCCACGTGGTCGAGCTGCCCATGTACCTGGCGTTCGCCCGCAGTGAGCGGGGTGAGACATTGCGTGATGTGTTCGACAAACGCATGGCCGAACTGGTGCGCAGCGGCGAACTCAGGCCGATATTCGAGCGTTGGAAACAGCCTTATCCTTTCGATACCAGCGCCAAGCCGTAGCGCGTGGCGCATAACCGCACCTGCCACGCATCGAGGTTTTCGATAATAACCGGCGGTATACTGCCGGAGCACTGCCCGTAAGCTGCTGATACAATCGGTCCATTGAAATTCCCACTTATCCCAGGAGCACAACGTGCCCGTCGTCTTTGTTGCAGCCTCTAAACTCCCGACGCCTTTCGCGACTTTCACCATGCACGGCTTTCTGGATGAAGCCACCGGCCGCGAGCACGTGGTGCTCAGCCTGGGTGATATCGCCGATGGGCAGCCGGTATTGGGGCGCCTGCATTCCGAGTGCCTGACCGGCGACGCCTTGTTCAGTCAACGCTGTGATTGCGGGTCGCAACTCGAAGCTGCCCTCCAGGCGATCGCCCGAGAAGGCCGTGGCGTGCTGCTTTACCTGCGCCAGGAAGGCCGTGGCATTGGCCTGCTGAACAAGATCCGCGCCTATGAACTGCAGGACGGCGGGGCGGACACGGTCGAAGCCAATGAGCGCCTCGGGTTTGCCGCCGACCAACGCGACTATGCCATTTGCCTGCCAATGCTCGAGCACCTGGGAGTCAAGGCGTTGCGCTTGATGACCAACAACCCGCGCAAGGTCAAGGCCCTGACCGACATGGATATCGTGGTGGCCGAGCGTGTGCCGCTGCATACCGGGCACAACCCGCACAACAGCCATTACCTGGCGACCAAGGCCGGCAAGCTGGGCCATATGCTGGGCAACGAACACCAGGGCGAGGTGCCCCAGGCGTGACCCGCGCCGAGGTCAAGCGGCGTCTTGCCCTGGCCTGGTGGCAATACCTGGCGGTGGGCCTCGTGCCGCTGCCGGTCATGGCCTGGGCCTTTGGCGGTGGCGAGGCGATGATTCCCATGTTGGCCATGCCGCTGTTCATCGCTGGCGCAGCTACGTTGTTTCTCACCTTGCCGCGCTTCGGGGCCTACAAGCGCGCGCTGATTGCCACCTCCAAGGCACTCGGTACCGAAGCCGAGCCTGCTGCGTGGATCGAACTGGCTCGCGTGCGGCGCCTGGCCATGACCTATGCCTGCTTCCCCGCCTGGGTAGCCGCGGTGTCGGTGCTGGTAGGGCTGGAGACCGTCCCGCAGGTGCTGCTGGCCTTGTCCACCGTGGTGTTGCTGTACCTGTACCGCCTGCCGCCTCAGCTCGGCTGATGCGCCGGCTCATTGCGGGGCTGGCGCTTCTGGCCTGTAGCCTGGCGAGCGCTGGGCCAGTGCGCGTCGTCAGCCTGGCGCCGTCGATGACGGACATCATGCTCGAACTTCAGGCAGGCGACCTGTTGGTGGGGGTGCTCGATGGGGGGGAACGGCCCTCTGCGCTGCGAGCGCTACCCTCGGTGGGGCGCTATGGCCAGCTGGATATGGAGCGCTTGCTCAGTCTGCGCCCTGATTTGCTCTTGCTGTGGCCGGGCAGCGTACCCCCTGCGCAGCGCGACCAGCTCAAGCGTCTAGGCATCCCTACTTTCAGCGCAGAGCCCCGCGGCATCGAACAGTTGATTGGCCAGATCGAAGAAATTGCCGAGCACGTGGGCCGCGCTGATCAAGGGCGCCGCTACGCTCACGCCTTGCGAGCACGATTGAACGCACTGCGCCAGCAATACCGCCGTGACAGGCCTCTGCAGGTCTTCTACCAAGTCTGGGATCGCCCTTTGTACACCCTGGGTGGGCAACAAGTGATCAGCGATGCGCTCGCCGTCTGTGGTGCACGGAATGTGTTTGCGGATTTGAACCCGGCAGCGCCACAGGTGAGCGTGGAGTCGGTCATCGCCCGCGACCCCGACATCATCCTGGCCGCCGATGTGCAACAGTTGGCCAGCTGGAAGGCCTGGCCGATGCTGCGCGCGGTGGCGCAGGACGGGTTGCTGGTGGTACCGGACAACGGCATCGAGCGCCCCAGTGGGCAGATGATCGAAGCGACGGCTCGCCTGTGCGAACTGCTAGCTGCTAGAGCGCCGGTGTCCAGGTCACGCTGAACAGCAACGTGCGCCCTTCTTCCCGATAGGCGTGGGGGTTGCCCTCGTAGCTGTACAGGGCGCGGCTGTAGCCACGGTCGAACAGGTTGTCCAGCTTCGCCTCCACCGTCAGCGCCTTGGTGGCTGCCCAACTGCCGCGCAGCCCCAGCAGCCCGTACCCACCCAAACGGCTGCGGTTGCCTTCATCGTCGTAGCTGCTGCTGACGGCTTGCACACTGGCACCGACGCCGAAGGGACCCACACGGCGGTCCAGATCCAGGCTCAGGGTGCGGCGTGCCCGTCGGGCCAATGTATGGCCACTGTCGCGGTCTCGGGGGTCGATCATCGCCAGGCCCAGCTGGCTGCTCCAGTCGCCCCACTGCTGGGCCAGGGCCAGCTCTACACCGTCGACGCGCGCCGAGGCTACGTTGCGGGGGATGGCATCCTGGCCGAACACGATCGCATCGCGCAGGTCGGTGCGGTACAGGGACGCCTCCAGACGGGTGTCGGGAGACAGCTGGCTGCGCCACTGCACTTCATGCGTCCTAGAGTGCTCGGGGTCCAAGTCAGGGTTGCTGAACTGCGGGTAATACAGGTCGTTGAATGTCGGTGCCCGGAAGCCTTCGCTGTAGGACAGCACCACATCATTGCGATCATCCAGCGCAACGGTCACGCTGCCACTCCAGGTGGTATGGGTGCCGAATTGCTCGTTGCGGTCCTGGCGTACGCCCACTTCAGTGGAGAACAGCGGGCCTTGGTAGCGATGCTGAAGAAACACCGCTCGATTCCAACGGCTGTCCTTCTCGAAGTCGGTGCTGGCGTGCACGCGGTCCTGATACCAGTCGGCACCGGCAAGCAGGCTGTGCTGGTCGTTCAGGGCCAGATCGTTCTGCCAGGTCATCTGGTCGCGGTAGGTGTTGAACACAAAGCGTTCACTGCTCAACGTGTCGCGCTTGTCGTCACGGTTTTCGCTGTGCGCTACCTCCAGCCGCGTGTGCCAGTTGTCGTTGGGCTGGGCGTCGAGGTAACTGCCCAGGCTGGCGATACTGAAGTCGGTGTAAGGCTGCTGGCCGACGCTTTCGTAGGTGACAGGGTCGAAGCCGCCGAATGGGTTGTCGTATTGACTGCGGCCTTGACTGTGCAGCAGGTTCATGCCGACTTCCACGCGCTCGCCGAGCGTCTGGCTCAGGCTGAAGTTGAGCGATTTGTTACGGTAAGCGTCATGGTCGGCGTCGCTGCCGAACGACGGTCCTGTTGAATCGATGCCTGCCGTTTCGTCCAGGCTTGCGCCCAGGTTGAAGCGCGTTGAGCCGTCGGCGCCCGACACACCCAGGCTGCGCTGGAAGGTTTTTCGGCTACCGGCGGCCAGACGCACACGCGGGTGCAGGCCATCACCGACGCTGCGCCGGGTGAACACCTGGATGACCCCGCCAATGGCATCGCTGCCATACACCGCCGACCGGGAGCCGCGAAGCACTTCGACACGCTCGATCTGGTCGACGTTGAGAAACTGCAGGCCGCTGTCGCCTGAGGTCGCGTTGGCGATGCGTACACCATCGACCAACACCAGCGTTTGCGCAGTCTTCGTGCCGCGAATGAAAAGGCCTGGCAAGCTGCCGCGTCCGCCGGTCGGTGCCACTTGCACGCCTGGCACGCGGCTGAGCAGGTCCATGACGCTGCTCGGTTGCAGGCGGTCGATATCGGTCCGGGTGAACACGGTGTTCGCCGCACTGGTGGCGGTGCGCGACTCTACCTGGCGGCTGGCGCTGATGAGCACATCAGGCAGTTTAAGGGCTTCGTCGCGTTCGGACGCCAGCAGGGGCAGAGGAAGGCAAAGCAGGGTGGCGAGGGTCGGATTTTTCACGGGCGGTACACGTCTGCGAAGTCTGCGCACTCCAACACGACGGGGCCCAGCGGAGAAAGGCCCTTGCCCTCAGAGTCGCCATGAACGAAGAAAAAGCCGGCAATCACCGACCTCGTTGGGTTAATGAATGCCGGCTCGTTTGGCTGAGCAACAGGGCTGCAGCGCAGCCCTGCACATCAAAGCCCCAGCTTGACCATGCGGGCTTTGACGCTCGCTTCGATGCCCGCTGCATCCAGCCCGCACTCTGCCAGCATCTGCGCAGGCTTGGCGTGTTCGACATAGAGGTCCGGCAAGCCCAGGTGCAGCAACGGCTTGACCACCGCCTCCCTGGCCAGGCACTCGCCTACGGCAGCACCGGCACCGCCCATGATGGCGTTCTCCTCGATGGTCACCAGCAGTTCGTGGCTACCTGCCATTTCCAGCACCAGGGATTCATCCAGAGGCTTGACGAAGCGCATGTCGACGACCGTGGCATTGATCTGTTCGGCCACTTGCAGGGCTTCGGCCAACTGTACGCCAAAGACCAACAGCGCGACCTTTTCACCCCGGCGACGCACCACGCCCTTGCCAATCTCCAGCGGTTCCAACCCCTCGTCGACAGCCGCACCAGGGCCTGTACCGCGCGGATAGCGCACGGCAGCCGGGCCGTTGTACAGGTGGCCGGTGCTGAGCATTCTGCGCAGCTCGCTTTCGTCGCTGGGCGTCATCACCAGCATGCCAGGGATGCAGCGCAGGTAGGACAGGTCATAGCTGCCGGCATGGGTCGGGCCGTCTTCACCCACCAGACCGGCGCGGTCGATGGCGAACAGCACGTCCAGGTTCTGCACGGCCACGTCATGAATCAACTGGTCGTAGGCCCTCTGCAGGAAGGTCGAGTAGATAGCCACCACCGGCTTGCTACCTTCGCAAGCCATGCCCGCTGCGAGGGTGACGGCATGCTGTTCGGCAATCGCCACGTCGAAGTAGCGTTCAGGGTAGCGCTCGCTGAACGCCACCAGGTCGGAGCCTTCCTTCATGGCCGGCGTGATGCCGACAAGGCGATCGTCGGCAGCGGCCATGTCGCAGAGCCACTGGCCGAACACGGCGGAATACTTCGGGCCGCTGGCCAGTTTCGGCGCAACCGGCTTGTCCACGGGCTCGAGCTTGGTGATGGCGTGGTAGCCGATCGGGTCGATCTCGGCCGGGGCGAACCCCTTGCCCTTTTTGGTCACCACGTGCAGGAACTGCGGACCCTTGAGGTCGCGCATGTTGCGCAGGGTGGCGATCATCGTGGGCAGGTCGTGACCATCGATGGGGCCGATGTAGTTCCAGCCCAGCTCTTCGAACAGCGTGCCGGGGACCAGCATGCCCTTGGCATACTCTTCGGTACGCCGCGCTATTTCCCACGCACCTGGCAGGCGCGACAGCACTTTCTTGCTGCCTTCGCGCATGCTGGTGTAGGTGCGGCTGGAGAGGATCTTGGCCAGGTAGTTGGACAAGCCCCCCACATTGCGCGAAATCGACATGTCGTTGTCGTTGAGGATCACCAGCATATCGGCGTTGACTTCCTGGGCGTGGTTCAACGCCTCGAAGGCCATGCCCGCCGTGAGTGCGCCGTCGCCGATGACCGCAATGGACTTGCGAGCGCTGTTTTGCAGGCGCGCCGCAATGGCCATGCCCAGGGCCGCGCTGATCGATGTACTGGAGTGACCGACGCCGAAGGTGTCGTACACGCTTTCGCTGCGGCGCGGGAAGGCGGCTACGCCGTCTTTTTGGCGCAGGCTGAGCATGCGGTTGCGGCGCCCGGTCAGAATCTTGTGCGGGTAGGCCTGGTGACCCACGTCCCATACCAGCCGGTCATCGGGGGTATCGAAGACGTAGTGCAGGGCGATGGTCAGCTCGATGACGCCCAGGCCGGCACCGAAGTGCCCACCGGTCTGGCCCACGGTATACAGAAGCTCCTGGCGCAACTCGTCGGCCAGGGTCTCCAGGTCGGCTTCGGCCAGGCGGCGCAAGCCATCTGGCGTGTCAGCGCGGTCGAGCAGCGGCGTGACCGGGCGTTCGCGGGGGATCTCTTGAAACGTCGTGGGCATCAGGCGAGTCGTTATAGGTGTATTAAGACGCGGCAGTTTACCCCATTGTAGGAAAAGCTGCCCATTCAGACGGGTGACGCGCGGGCGGCTTCGCAGCCATCACGCGGTACTCACCAGGTCAGTTGCGGCGTTCGACGATATAGCGCGCCAGGGCTCGCAGTGGTTCGGCCTTTTCGTCGAACCTTTCCAATGCGACCAGTGCCTGGTCGCGCAGTTCGATCGCGTAGGCCTTGGCCGCCTCCATGCCCAGCAGGGCAGGGTAAGTCGGCTTGTCGCGGGCGATGTCGGCGCCCTGGCGTTTACCCAGTGTAGCCGTATCGCTTTCCACATCCAGGATGTCGTCCTGAACCTGGAAGGCCAGGCCAATGGCCTGCGCATACACCTGCAAGGCATCGAGCTGCGCCTGGTCGGCACGGGCACTGGCCAGCCCGCCCAGGCGGACGCTGGCTTCGATCAGGGCACCGGTCTTGTGCCGGTGCATGAACGCCAAGGCCTGCTGGTCCAGCTTCATGCCCACCGAACCCAGGTCGATGGCTTGCCCGCCCACCATGCCAGCGGGACCGGCGGCCGTGGCCAGGGCCTGCACCATGGCCAGGCGAAGTGCGTCGGTCTGAGGGCTCAGGTGGGGGTCGAGCAATGCGTTGAAGGCCAGGCTTTGCAGGCCGTCACCGGCCAGAATGGCGCAGGCCTCGTCGAACGCCTTGTGTGTGGTCGGCTGGCCGCGACGCAGGTCGTCGTCGTCCATGGCCGGCAAGTCGTCATGGACCAGCGAGTAAGCGTGGATGAGCTCGACTGCGCAAGCGGCGCCGTTGGCGTGCTCCGCCGGAGCGCCCAAGGCCTCGCAGGCCGCATAGACGAGCAGCGGGCGTACGCGCTTGCCGCCGTTCATCACGCTGTAGCGCATGGCGGCATACAGGCGCTCGAGCTCGGGAGTGGGGGCGATGAAAAACGGCTCGAGTGCGCCATCGACACGGGCCTGGCAGGCGGACTGATAGGCACCGATCATGCCTCGGGCTCCACGTCGAAGGGTTGGGCGGTCAGTTCTCCATCGCGCTCCAGCAGCACCTGCACCTTCTGTTCGGCCTGAGCCAGGGCGCCTTGGCAATCACGCGTCAGGGCAATGCCTTGTTCGAAAGCGGCAAGCGAGTCCTCCAGGGACAACTCGCCGTTCTCCAGGCGCTCGACCAGTGCCTGCAACTCGGCAAGGGATTGCTCGAAATCAAGGGAAGCTTTTTTGCGGGCCATGGCGGCAGTCTCGGCGGTAGTCTGAACGCCGCGACACTAGCAGAGCAGGGCGGGGTGAGCAAACCGCCATTGGCACGGCAGCGCCGGGTTGGCGCCACCGTCCAGGCCTTGCATGGCCAGGTCGATCAGATCGCCGGAGCCGTTTGCGCCTGCAGCGCCAGGCGATACTGCGCCAACTCATCGATGGTCAGCGTGGGCAGGTTGTACTGGCGCGCATAGACGGCCACTTCCTCGCCGCGAGCCATCGTGCCGTCAGGGTTCATCAATTCGCACAAGACCGCTGCCGGCCGCAGCCCGGCCAGGCGCGCCAGGTCAACCGACCCTTCGGTGTGGCCGCGACGCGTGAGCACACCGCCATTGCGCGCGCGCAGCGGAAAAACATGCCCAGGGCTGACAATATGCCGTTGCTCGGCCGAAGAGCGCAGTGCAGCGGCGATCGTGGTGACCCGGTCCTGGGCGCTTACGCCAGTGCTGATGCCCTCGGCAGCTTCGATGGTGACCGTGAACCCGGTGCCGTGGCGGGCCTGGTTGTTCTGGACCATGGGTGCCAGTTGCAGCTCATCGACCGTTGCCTCGTCCAGGCACAGACAGACGATGCCGCTGCAATCGCGGATCATCATGGCCATGGTCTGCAACGAAATGTTCTCGGCAGCGGCAATGATGTCCGCTTCATCTTCACGGTCGTCATCGTCAAGCAGCAGCACGGGGCGGCCGGCCTTGAACGCGGCGATGGCGGCGGTGACATTGGGAAAGTGCACAGGGTGCAAAGTAGACATGAAACGCTCCTCGTAAGTGATCGATGAACGTCTCGGGGCGAGCAAAATGCGTGCGCAGGGGTGCCCATGGGGCCCCTGCCTGACGCCTTCTTTCATCCGGACTATGACCGTCGGCCCTGGAATCTCACCAGGTCTGCTGACCTCCGGCACAGCCGGAGCGCTCGCGGGCTCATCTTTCGATTTACCGCCGGTGGGGACTTTCACCCCGCCCTGAAGACCGGGCAAGCATACCGCACCCGGTGCCTGGGTTGGCAACCCGCCGTCATGATCGGGGCCGCTGTCAGCGGCTGGGCGAGGTGCCCTGCGGTGCTGTTTTGCTCAGGCTATCGATCAGCCAGTGCAGCGATGCCGGAAGCATCGGCCCATGCCCAAGGCCATCGAACTGCTTGAAGGACACCTGCACCCCCTTGACCTGGGCCAGGCTGGCGGCGAGGCTCCGTGCCGTCTGATCGGCGTGGGGCTGGGCCGGTTCGCGGGGGCTGGCCGGCTCCAGTGAGCCGCGCATCAACAGCACGCGTGGCTGGGCATCCCCCAACTGCGACGGCAGGCCTGCCGCTTCGCGCAGGATTGCGCCGTCATGCCACCACAACGAGGGGCTGGCCGCCGCATAGACGGCGAATGACTTGGGCCGGGTGAAGAGGGCATGGAGCACGGCCAGGCCGCCATAGGAGTGTCCCCACAGGGTCTGCTGCCGGGGATCGATGCTCACCAGCGCTGCCAGCCTCGGGCGCATGCGCGTCTCCAGCAGGTCGAGAAACGCATCCACCCCGCCGCTGGGCTGCCCGGTGAGAGGGTCGCGCTGCTCGGTCTGCCCGGCAAGCGCCGGCGTGTAGTCGTAGGTTCGGCTGGCTCTGTCGATGCGCTGGTGGGTCTGGTAACCCACGGCGACCAGTACGGGGGCCTGGCCGGCGGCCAAGGCGTCGAGGCGTTGCCGGTCCAGGGCGCCCAGGGCTGCGTTGCCGTCCAGCATCCATAACACCGGGTAGCCGGTTGCGGGGGCGGCGCGCTTGGGCAGCCCTACCCATAGTCGGTAGTGACGCGCGCCGTCTGCCGAGTCGAGGTCCAGTTGGGTGAATCGGTAGGCCAGGTCCTTGCGTGCCAGCAGCGTCGTATCCATCGGCTGGTCATGCTCAGGCTGGGCCGTGGCGGCACCGGTCACAAGGGCCAGCGCAAACGCCAGGCCCCGGATCATTCTGTTCATCAGGCATCTCTTCACGGCATTGCAGGCACTGCAACTCAAGCAGCCAGATGATAGTCAGCCTCCAACACGCGTAAAGCGCCTTAACTTTCTAAACCGTTGGCGCTGGCCGGCAGGGTCAGGTGCAGGTGCAAGCCTGGGTGAGCATTGCAGGCCCAGAGTCGGCCACCCTGCAATTGCACGGCGCGCCGGGCGATGGCCAGGCCCAGTCCAAAGCCTGCGCCGCTGGCGCTCAGCCGCTGGTAGGGTTGGAAGATGCGCTCAAGCGCGGCCTCGGGCACGCCGGGGCCTTGATCGCGCACGCACAAGTGCCAATGCGCGCCTTCGCGCCAGCCCTCCAGGCAGACGGTTCCATCGGGCGGAGAGTGTCGGATGGCGTTTCGCAGCAGGTTCTCCAGCGCCTGGGCCACGCTGTCCAGGTGCACCTGGACCACGCAGTCCTGCCCGAGCGTGCATGGCAGGCGCGCGAGGCTCCAGCCACTTTCGAAGCAGATGTCCTGGCACAGCGCCTCCCACAGCGATGTCATCAGGACCGGCTCGGTGGCCAGGACGGGCTGTTCGGTGTCCATCCAGGCCAGGTCGAGGGTGTCTTCCAGCAGTTTCTGCATATGGCTGGTTTCATAATCCATGCGCGCGCGTAGCTGGGCGGCAGGCAAGTTGCTGTCATGGGCAATACGCAGGCGTGCCAGCGGCGTGCGCAATTCGTGGGACAGTGTGCGCAATAGCAGCCGCTGCTGTTCCAGGCTCTGGCGCAAGCGATTGGCCATGTGATCGAAGGCCTGCGCCAGCTCGCCCAGCTCATCGCGCCGGTCTTGCAGGGGCAGGCCTGGGCTGTCCAGGTCATTGGCCCGCAGCGCGTCGGCGCGGTCACGCAGGCGGTTCAACGGGGCGACAAGGTGACGGTACAGTGCCAGCCCCATCAGCAGGGCCAGCAACGCCGGCGCCACGCCGTGGGTGACCAGGTGAGTCCAGGGTGTCAGCCCGGTGGGCAGTAGCCGCTCGGGCAGTTGCATGACCAGGCGCCCGTGTTCGGGGTGGCGCGGGAAGGCAATGCTGACGTAAGGCAGTTCGCCTTGCAGGCGGCGGCTCATGGGCCAGTTCAGCTTGCGCATGAAGGTCAGGTGACCTGCCTCCTCGGCTGTGAGCGGTGTGGTGCCCAGGCTTTGCAGGTAAGGGCCGACGACCGCTGCCCAAGTGTCCTCGGTCATTTGCACCTGCTTGCGCCAGGTCTCGACACCCACGGCTCCCCCTTGCTCCCAGGCGAGCTCGGCCTGCCGGGCATAGCGGGCTAGGTAGTCTTGGTCGGCCTGGGCCAGGAAATAGGTGCTGCGCTCCACCGTCAGGCCCCAGGTCCAGATCAACCAGGTGAGCAGCAGGCAGAAGCTGACCTGCAGCAGGGCCAGCTTCCACAGCAGCGGATGTCGCCGCATCAGGCTGGGCTCTGCACGACCAGGACATAGCCCTGGCCACGCACAGCCTGGATGAGCAGATGCTGTATGCCGATGTCCGCCAGCTTGCGGCGCACGTTGCACACATGCACATCCAGGCCTCGATCCAGGCGCGTGTAGCCACGGTGCAGGACGGTCTGGTACAGGAACGGCTTGCTCAGCGGCTCCCCGGCATGGGCGTGCAGGGTGATCAACAAGCGGAACTCCGAGCCAGTCAACCCAGCCGGCATGCCGTTATGCATGACGTCCTGTGCAGTGTGATCAAATACGGGCTCATCAGTACGCGTCGCCACGGGCGGCGTGCTGTGGAAGGCGACCCGACGCAACAGTGCGTCGACCCGTGCATCCAGTTCCGCCAGGCTGAAGGGCTTGGGCAGGTAATCATCGGCACCCCGGGTAAATCCGGTGATGCGGTCCTGCTCGGCACCCAATGCCGACATGAGAATCACCGGTACTGCCTGCTTGCGCCGCAGTGCATCGAGCAGGCTCAGCCCGTCGAGACCTGGCAGCATGATGTCCAGCAGCGCCAGGTCGAATACGCATCGGTGGGCATCGGCCAGCGCCGCGTCGCCCGTCGCGCATGCGTGTACCTCGAAGCCACGGTCGATGAAATGGCGGTAAAGGTCGTGGCGTAAGCGTGGGTCGTCTTCGACCAGCAGCAGGGAGGTGGGCACGGCGAGCCTTGAATGAGAATTTATATCAGTTGCAAATCATCCCACCGGACTCGACCCTAGGCAATGGCCCAATGTGTTAAGAAGGTTAATGCTGCTGCATGCCCTGTACCTGCTCCGGTATCGTTCGCAAAAAGCAATATGTTTCGTTTGCGAATTACTATCATATGGGCAAAGGGTGCGGCATGAACGTTTTCAGTGGGGCAGGGCGCGCGCGACGCGTGCGGGGATGGCTGGTGGCAGGGCTGATGGCGCCGTTTTCACTTTCGGCATTGGCGCAAGACGTAGCCGTGGTGATGAACGCCGACGATACCCTCGACCTGCCGGCATTGACCATCGAGGGCAATCGGCTGTACGACATGCTGCCCTCCGAGGCCACTGGCGGGTACAGCGTGGACGCCGCCACCGTGGGCACCAAGACGCCAGCGGCCTTGAAGGACATCCCACAGTCGATCACCGTCTATACCCAGGATTACGTCAAGGATCGGCAGTTCGTCCACCTCGATGACCTGGCCAAATACACGGCCGGCCTGCGTACCCTGACCAACGACAGTGGTCGGTCATCGATCTACGCCCGTGGCTATGAGTACAGCGAATTCAACATCGACGGCCTGCCAGCACCGATGGCGAGCATCTTCGGGACCGTGCCATCGCTTGTGGCATTCGACCGTGTCGAGATCATGCGTGGCCCGGCTGGGCTGTTCAGCAGCACCAGCGAACTGGGCGGTATCGTCAACATGGTGCGCAAGCGGCCCACGGCCGACTTTCAGGGGCATGTCGAGGGCTACTACGGTACCTGGGATACCAATCACCAGGAACTGGACCTGAGCGGGCCGCTGGACGAAAACGGGCGGGTGCGTGGGCGCTTCATCGCCTCGCGCGACGACACCAATGGCGAAGTCGATTACAACGCCAACACCAGCAACAGCTACTACGGCGCGCTGGATGTCGACCTGGACGAGGTCACTACCCTGTCGTTCGGCCTGATCCACGAAGTCAAGAACATTACGCCGCACAATGGTTACCCGGCAACGTTGGACGGCAAGGTGCCTGACTTCAGCCATTCCCGTTTTCTGGGCGCAGACTGGAACGCGTTCGACGGCAAGACCACCGACCTGGTCGCTGAGCTGACCCATCGTTTCGACAACGGTGGCTATGGCCGCATCGCTGCACGCGGATCGCACCGCGATACCAACTATCTCTACGCGTTCACGGCCACAAACCCCACCACGGGCAAAAACTCCGAACGCGCCAGTGCGCGCGATTTCACCCAGGACACCTACGCGCTCGATGCCAGCTACAGCCAGCCCTTCGAGACCTTTGGCCAGGTCAGCGAGTTCGTCGTTGGCAGCGATTACAAGAACTACGACACCGAGTACCTGAACGGGGCCACGACGCTGGGCAACATCAACGTCAACACTTACTCACCCAAGCAGTTCGCCAAACCCGCTGCGAACTACACGACCGAGACGGGCATGCAGGAAGAGGAATACGGCTTGTATTCCAAGGTCACCTTCCGCCCGGTCGAGCGCCTGGCGTTGATCGCCGGCGGGCGGTTCAGTTGGTACCGTGGCGATTTCTACACCACGACCCTCAAGACCGGTGTCACTGCAGACGATAGCAAGCAGGTCGATGGTCATTTCACACCCTATACCGGTGCGGTCTACGACCTGTCCGAAAACCATGCGCTGTATGCCAGCTATTCGCAGGTGTTCAAGCCGCAATCGGCGACCGATGGCGACGGCCGAGTACTCAAGCCACGTGAAGGCGAGCAGTACGAAGTGGGTATCAAGAGCAGCTATTTTGGCGGCGCACTCAATACGCGCCTGTCGGCATTTCGCCTGACCGACGAAAACCGCGCCACCACCCGTTACGACAGCGAAGGCGTCGCGACCAAGGACTCGGTAGCTGCCGGCAAGACACGGGTCAAGGGGACAGAAGTGGAAGTCAGCGGCAAGCTGACCGATAACTGGGAGCTGCTGGGCGGTTACACCTGGATGGACACCGAAACCGTGAAGGGCGATGCCGAAACCACGTTCTTCATCATGCCGCGCCACCAGGCGTCGCTGTGGAGCAAATACACCATCAGCCAAGGCGCTCTCACCGGGCTGGCCATCGGTGGCGGCGTCTCGGCGATGAGCAATTTCCACTCGGAAAACGGCGGGGTACGCATCAATGCGCCAGGTTATGCCACCGTGGACGCCATGCTTTCCTACCCGGTGACCTCCAAACTGACTGCCACCGTCAACGTCAACAACCTGTTCGATCGCGATTACCTGTCGCGGGTGGGTTCGACGTCCACGTTCAACTTCTACGGCCCGTCGCGCAGCGTGCTGGTGGGTGCGCGTTACGATTTCTAAAGGCGTGTGCCAAGGAATGATGCGGCGCCGCTCAAGGGTCTCGCCGCAGTGTCCTGGCGGAAAAGCCGGCTTGTGGTGAGACTGTCATTTTTGCGAGTAGACAAAACCTAGGCTCAAAGGCGAAATAGACCGGACCACCCTTATAGTCGAGAACGCTGTCATGGTGAGCAGGCCACACAGGAATTTAGACAGTAAGCAGCACACGGTGCCTGCCCTACTCAGGCTATCTTTCCAGGTGACTGTAGCCTATTCACCCTATGGCTACTGCGCTGGTGAAAGTAGAGTGAATTCTGTAGTGGGGTTTAAGGGAGAATGGTTTGATCCCTTTGGGCTAGGCTACATGCTAGGAAATGGTTATCGCATGTTTGGCCCAACTCTGATGCGTTTCGGATCTCCTGACAGTATGAGTCCATTCGGAAAAGGCGGACTCAATCGCTATTGTTTTTGTAAAGGGGATCCTGTAAATCGAATGGATCCCAGTGGACATTGGCCTTTATTCCCTGAAAATTTCAGATTTGGAAGATACAGGCGCGTTGTCATGCAATCCTATCAGGGGTCCAGGCGGTCAATGACAAGACGACCTTCGATGCCCGCGCTTCCTGTCAGACCTTCAGACGATGAGATTAGAAAAAACAGGGACATGATTGCCTATCATTGTGGCGCGGCTCAGAGCAAAACAAGTTTGCAAACTAATCTTGATACCATATTCCAGGGGGGGGCTGGACGCGTAGATTTTGGTGCGGGCTTCTAG
>NZ_JBJJMO010000011.1:0-80826 GCF_046231935.1 Pseudomonas sp. KCJK9111
GATCAACACCGCATCCTGGCTGAACACAGTAGCGTTCACTTGGCTAACAGTCGGTTACTTTTTCCTACTGCCAAGGTGAAGCTGTTACTCATTACAAGCACCATGGATCCACGCTGATGATTGGGTATTCGACGCATCTGGGCGAGCTGGCAAGTAGGCCAGGTACTCGAAGCTCGCACGGCGGACGGGAATACAAAGCCATGTTGAAGAACACTATTTACTGAGCCTGACGATTTTGGCCTGCCCAAAATGGTCGGGGGCCAAAGTACCTAATGAAGTGATACTTATTTCTTCCCGAAGAACTGCCTTGACGGCGCTGCATATGGCATCTCGACCCCTGCAACAGCGCCTCTGACGGGAAGTCTTCGTGCATGCAATTAAGCGAAAACTTTCGAGGCCTTGAGAATGATCAAGAATTTTGACATTACGTTTCAATTACTTTTTCTTGCCACTCCCTTTGCCCTCGGACTGACCGGCCTCGTCATGGATCTGCGTATCGCAGGCTCCAAAGAATACAAAATCATGATTGGGGCCCTGCAGCGCAGTGCGTGCCTACCCTTTATTGTCACCCTTTGTGGTGAAAAGACTTTGCGTGCGAGAATGTTTGTGACATTCATGGTCGCCGGGGTCATAAAGTATCCAAAATCAAGTATTCGACAAGGCATGCTTGACGCACAAGACTATGAGCAATTTCCACCATCCATGAGAAAGCGGATTGTGGCCGCCTCATGGCTGAACACAGTCGCCTTCGGCTGGTTAATCATAGGTTCTTACTTTCTTTGATACTCCGAATCGCACGCCGACGTTATCGGACTGCCCATTTAGCTAACAGCAAATCGTCCTAACCTATAGATGCTTACCGCCAACGCCGCCCCTCACTCCCCTGCACAGCCACCTGCCCCTGCGAAATCGCCAACTCCACACTCATCTCGAACCGACTGCCCACCCCAGGCGCCGATTGATGTGACAGCCGTGCCCCCAGCAACTCGCTCATCTGCCGGCAGATGGCAAGGCCAATGCCCAACCCGCCGTAGCGCCGGGTCATGGACCCATCCACCTGGAAAAACCGCTGGTAAAGAATCGACTGGTCAAGGTCTTCGAAACCGATACCCGTGTCGCTCACGGTAAACGTCAAGGCCAGTTGATTAGGCCCCCTGTGCTGTCCGCGAACCTGGATCATCACACCACCCTGATGGGTGAATTTCAGGCCATTGTCCACCAGACATCCCAGGCAGCGGGCCAGCTTCGGCCCATCGCCCACCAGTCGGTCGGGCAGGTCCGCCGGCATGTCCACACTCAAATACAGGCCCTTGCCCAGTGCCTGGCCGGCATAGCTGGCGCGCACGCCTTGCAGCAGTGCCCGCAGGTCGAAGGGTGCTGGCTGCGCACGCAGCCGCCCTGCCTGGAGTTCGGACAAGGTCAGGATGGCGTCGACCATGTTCATCATGCCCTGGGCCGAACCCACCGCTGTCTGATGAAAGCGGGCCATTTCCGCGTCCATCGGCAGGGTATGCATCAACTCCAGGGAACCGATCACGCCATTCATTGGGGTGCGCAGTTCATGGGTGGCGCAGGCCAGAAACTCGTCTTTGAGCCGGTTGCTATTGGCCAGTTGCTGGTTGAGTAGCTCCAGTTGCTGCCCCGTTTCACGCAGGGTACGGGCCTGCTCATCGCGCAGCGTCTTGATGCGGTCGGCCAGGGCTAGCGATAGCAACGCCACTTCCAGCGCAGCACCCAATTGACTGGCATACATGGTCAGGAACATGTTCGGCAGGTAGCCCAGCACCATCAGCGTGTTGACCAGCCCCCCGAGCAGGAACGCGGTCCAGGCGATGATGAACCAGCGCGCCACGCGCAGGCCGCGCCGCCAGGCGTTGAGCCCTGCGCAGAAAACGCCCAGGCTGAACACGAGCGCCAAGGCGGTGGCAAGGCGCATGGCCACGCCATAGGGCACGCTCACGGCCAGCACCATCACCACGGCGCCGCCCAGCATCAGCGCCTGCAGCAACCGGTCGAAGCCGCGGCTTTGATGGCGAAGCTGCAGAAAATGCCGGGCGAACTGAGAGCCGAACAGCGCAGCTGCGCCGACGAATAACGGTGTGCAGGCGTTGGCCCACCATGGGCTGTCGGGCCACAGGTAAGCGATGCCGGCGCCATTGACCGAGACCTGGTAAAGGCCGAAGGAGGCGATGTAGAGGATGTAGTACAGGTAGCTGACGTCCCGCACGCTCAGGTACAGGAACAGGTTGTACACCAGCATCACCAACAACACCCCGTAGATCATCCCCAGCACATACAGGCGCGTGGCCTGGGCTTCCAGGTAGGCCTGGGGGGACCACAGGGCCAGCGGCGCCTGCACCGAACCCTGGCTGTGCAGGCGCAGGAAGACCGTGGTGACCTGCCCAGGCGGCAATTGCAGGTTGAACAGGTAGTTGTCCTGCCGAACCTCCCGGCTTGAGTAAGGCAGTGCATCACCCGTGCGCTGGGCCAGGTGAAAGCGCCCGTCCGGGCCCGTCAGGTAAAGCTCGAGGTGGTCGAGGGGTGGGTAGGCCAGTTCCAGCAACCAGTGCCGGGGCATGCCCGGCTCCGCGTCAGGGTGCAGCTCGAGCTTGAGCCAGAACACCGACTTGGAAAACCCGGCATTGAGCACGTCTTCAGGGTGGGAAAGAAAATGCTGTGCGAAGTCGGGCGCACTGACCTCCGTGATGCTGGCGCTGCCGTCCGGGTCTTCGTAGACCTGCATGACCTTGCCCAGGGGCAGGTGACGGGTGGCCGCGGTGATATCCACCGCTTCGGCGAATGCGGGCAGCAAACCCATGAGCACAATCAGCAAATAGCGCATACAGCCCCAGCATGGCCTGTCCGGTCGCGTCGCGGTTGCCCCCTTTCCGTTTGAGACGACGAAATCCTGCAGAACCTGTTCATCGATTTATCTGCGCACTCTAGCACAGCGTCAAGGTGCGTCGAGCGGCGGCAAAAAAACCACAGGACCGCTCTGGCACGGGCATAAGCGGCATTGAAGGGCGCGCATCGCACACCAAAAAGTCCACCGACCTGCACGGGCAAGGTCCGCACAAACAGGTTTGGTGGTAAGCTCGCCGACCATGAATACCTACGCCTCCCGCCCCGTTGTCCTCTGTCTCTCCGGCCACGACCCCAGTGGCGGCGCCGGCTTGCAGGCAGATATCGAAGCCCTGCTTGCACAAGGTTGTCATGCCGCGCCCGCGGTGACCGCCCTGACCGTGCAGGATACCGTCAATGTCTCCGACTTCCGCGTGCTCGACCGTGAGTGGGTGCTGGCCCAGGCCAATGCCGTGCTCACCGACTCCACGGTGGCTGCGGTCAAGCTGGGCATGCTCGGCTCGATCGACATGGTCGATACCGTGGCCGAGCTGCTGGCTGCGCACCCGCACCTGCCGTTGGTGTGCGATCCGGTGCTGCGCGCAGGCGGCGGCGGGCGCCTGGGCAAGGATGAAGTAGGCTATGCGCTGCGTGAACGCCTGTTGCCGCTGGCGACCATCACCACGCCGAACCTGCCCGAAGCCCGCATTCTTGCCGAGTTGCCCGAAGGCAGCGCCGACGAGTGCGCTGCCAGGCTGCTGGAGTTCTGCCCGCACGTGCTGATCACCGGCGGACACGGCGACGAGGTCGAAATCCACAACCGTCTGTACAGCCGCGACGGTCACCGCAGCACCTCGACCTGCCAACGCCTGCCGGGCAGTTACCACGGTTCGGGCTGCACCCTGGCCAGCGCCCTGGCGGGTCGATTGGCTCTGGGCGAGCACCTGGAAAGCGCGGTGCGCACTGCACTGGACTACACCTGGCGCACCCTGCGCGATGCGGAGCAGTTGGGACGGGGCCAGTTCGTGCCTCGGCGCCTGCCTCTGGATTTCTGCTCCTGACTCGAGGTGCTCGATGACCCTACGCGGCCTGTATGCCATCACCGACAGCCAACTGCTGGACGGCCGATTCCTGTCTCATGTGGAGGCAGCGCTCGAAGGGGGTGTATGCCTTCTGCAGTACCGGGACAAAAGCAATGACGCCGCGCGGCGCTTGCGTGAAGCGCATGCACTCCAGCAATTGTGCGAGCGCTATGGCACTCAGTTGATCATCAACGACGATGCCGAACTGGCTAGGCAACTGGGCGTGGGCGTACACCTGGGGCAAACCGACGGGCCGCTGACCCCCGCACGCGCCCTGCTGGGCAGCGCGGCGATCATCGGCTCGACCTGCCATGCCAGCCTCGATCTGGCCGCCCAGGCAGCCCGCGAAGGCGCCAGCTACGTCGCCTTCGGCCGCTTTTTCACCTCCAGCACCAAACCCGGCGCTCCGGCTGCCGACGTCCGTCTTCTGGCGCAGGCTCGCGCCCAGGTGAACCTGCCGATCGCCGCCATCGGCGGGGTCACCCTCGACAATGCCGCCGCACTGGTGCACCACGGTGCCGACCTGCTGGCGGTGATCCACGGCTTGTTCGGTGCCGACAGTGCGCAGGAAGTCACCCGCCGCGCCCGCGCCTTCAATGCCTTGTTCGCATCCTGATTCGAGAGAACTTTCCATGTCCCGTTCCGAAGCACTTTTCGCCCAAGCCCAGAAACACATCCCCGGTGGTGTGAACTCGCCCGTGCGCGCGTTCAAGAGCGTGGGCGGCACCCCATTGTTCTTCAAGCATGCCGAGGGCGCCTACGTCGTCGACGAAGATGACAAGCGCTACGTCGACTACGTGGGCTCCTGGGGCCCGATGATCCTGGGCCATGGCCACCCTGACGTGCTGGACTCGGTACGTCGCCAGCTGGAACACGGGCTGTCCTATGGCGCCCCGACCGCCATGGAAACCGAAATGGCAGACCTGGTGTGCTCGCTGGTGCCTTCCATGGAAATGGTGCGCATGGTCAGCTCGGGTACCGAAGCGACCATGAGCGCCATCCGCCTGGCCCGTGGCTACACCGGCCGTGACGCGATCATCAAGTTCGAAGGCTGCTACCACGGCCACTCCGACAGCCTGTTGGTCAAGGCCGGTTCCGGTCTGCTGACCCAAGGCGTGCCCAGCTCGGCCGGCGTGCCCGCCGACTTCGCCAAGCACACCCTGACGCTACCCTTCAACGACATCGCCGCCGTCGAGAAGACGCTGGCTGAAGTGGGCCAGACCGTAGCCTGCATTATCGTCGAGCCGGTTGCCGGCAACATGAACTGCGTACCGCCGGCGCCGGGCTTCCTCGAAGGCCTGCGCGAGCAGTGCGACAAGCATGGGGTGGTGTTGATCTTCGATGAAGTGATGACCGGTTTCCGGGTTTCGCTGGGTGGTGCGCAGGCGCACTACGGCATTACCCCCGACCTGTCCACCTTCGGCAAGATCGTCGGCGGCGGCATGCCGGTCGGCTGCTTCGGCGGCAAGCGCGAAATCATGGGCTGCATCGCCCCGCTGGGCCCGGTCTACCAGGCGGGTACGCTGTCGGGCAACCCGCTGGCCATGGCCGCCGGCCTGACCACGCTCAAGCTGATCAGCCGCCCGGGCTTCCACGCCGAGCTGACCGACTACACCAGCCGCATGCTCGACGGCCTGCAACAGCGCGCCGATGCTGCCGGCGTGCCGTTCGTGACCACTCAGGCTGGCGGCATGTTCGGCCTGTACTTCAGCGGGGCCGACGACATCGTCACCTTCGATGACGTAATGGCCAGTGACGCCGGTCGCTTCAAGCAGTTCTTCCACCTGATGCTCGACGGTGGCGTGTACCTGGCGCCGAGCGCGTTCGAGGCTGGCTTCACCTCCATCGTTCATGGCGACAAAGAGCTGCAGATCACCCTGGATGCGGCTGAAAAAGCCTTCGCAGCCCTGAAGTAACCCGGCGCCTTCCCACCTTGGTAGCCGGTAGTACCCGCTATCACGGTGGGTATACCGGCCATCGCCAGGGGCGTACCCCGTGGGAACGGGCGCACGTGCAATGCGGCCATACAGGTAACGAAGGGGTCCTGCCATCAGCCTGTTTCGCCACGCCGACATAAATTCGAGTAAAACTTTGTAAGGTTGGCGCTGCTTATCCCATAATGTGCCACCAGAGACATTGGCCGCAGCTTTGCAGAGGTAAGTCGATCCCCATGAACCGCACCGGCCGCGCCCTCACCCTGGGCTGCCTGTTGCTTCTCCAGCCCCTGCTGGCCCTGGCGGAGGGCGGTAACTCGTTGCTCATCCCGACGACGGGTCGCTGCACCTTGAACGTGCAGCCGCAGGACCTGGCAAGCGCACTCAAAACCTGTGAACAGGTGGCCGATGCCGGCGATGCCCAGGCACAGTACGAGCTGGGCGAGTACTTCTATGCGCAAGCGCCGAAGAACCTTAACAAGGCACTGGACTGGTACCAGAAAGCGTCCCTGCAAGGCCATGCCGAGGCCCAGTACCGCCTTGGGTCGATGTTTTTTCACGGCGAAGGGGTCAAGGCCAACAACGTGCAGGCCTACATCCTGTTGAAGATGGCGGCAGTCAACGGTGCTGAAGATGCCCTGGACATGGCGGACGAAGTCACCGAACAGATGCCCCGAGACGACTTGGAGCATGCGACGCAGGTGCTCGGCCAGATCTTCCGCAAATACCTGCTGGAGCTGCAGAACGCCGAGGGACGCTCGCCGTTCTCCCCGCTGCCCTAGGCTTTGCTCGGCATAATGCCGTTAAGCCCATCAGGACTTTCGCCACTGCCATTCAAGGGTTATTCTTGAGTTCACACTCATTGCCGTCGGGCGGCTAAAAACGACCTTGAACGCACCCATCGAACCCCATCGTTTCATCCTCGAACCTTTCGAGGCCCACCGTTTCGCCAACTTGTGCGGCCAGTTCGACGAGCACCTGCGCTTGATCGAACAACGCCTTGCCATCGAGATCCGCAACCGCGGCAATCAGTTCGAACTGATCGGCGAATCCAAGACCACCCATGCTGCCGAGCAACTGCTGCGCCGTCTCTACCGCGAGACCCAGGCTACCGAGCTGTCGCCGGAAACCGTGCACCTGTACCTTCAGGAATCGGCCGTCGAGCACATCGACAATCCGGCGGTGAACGAGGTCAGCGTCTCGCTGCGCACACGCAAGGGCAATATCCGACCACGGGGCGCCAACCAGCAGCGCTACGTCAAGGAAATCCTGGCCAACGACATCAACTTCGGCATCGGCCCGGCCGGTACCGGCAAGACGTATCTGGCCGTGGCGTGTGCTGTCGACGCGCTGGAGCGTGAACAGGTTCGCCGCATCCTGCTGGTGCGCCCGGCCGTTGAGGCTGGCGAGAAGCTCGGGTTCCTGCCTGGCGACCTTGCACAGAAGATCGACCCTTACTTGCGCCCGCTCTACGATGCCCTTTATGAAATGCTGGGCTTCGAGCACGTGGCCAAGCTGATTGAGCGTCAGGTCATCGAAATTGCGCCGCTTGCCTACATGCGCGGTCGCACCCTGAACAACAGCTTCATCATTCTCGACGAAAGCCAGAACACCACGCTCGAGCAGATGAAGATGTTCCTCACCCGTATCGGCTTCGGCTCCACGGCGGTGATCACCGGCGACATCACCCAGGTCGACCTGCCCCGGGGCACCAAGTCGGGCCTGGCGCATGTGATCGAGGTGCTGCGGGACGTGCCGGGTATCAGTTTCACCCACTTCCAGCCCAAGGACGTGGTACGTCACCCCTTGGTGCAGCGCATCGTCGAGGCCTATGACCGCTTCGAAGCCCGCCAGGCCACTCCCGAGGCGCCCGGCAAAAATGCTTGAACTGGACATACAACGGGCGACACAGGCTGCCGCCCCGGTCGATGCCGACTTTCGCCGCTGGTGCGAGCTGGCCTTGCAGCAACGCAAGGCCGACTCGGAGATGACCATTCGTCTTGTGGACGAAGCGGAAGCGCGCGAGCTTAATCACACGTATCGGCACAAGGACTATGCGACCAACGTGTTGTCCTTCCCGGCCGACGTGCCAGACGACTTGCTCGACATCCCCTTGCTGGGCGACCTAGTGATCTGCGTCGCGGTGGTCGAACGCGAGGCGGCCGAGCAAGGCAAGTCGCTGGCGGCGCACTGGGCGCACCTGGTCATTCACGGCTGCCTGCATCTGCTCGGTTACGACCACATCGAGGATGAGGAAGCCGAGGAGATGGAAAGCCTGGAACGAGAATTGCTGGCACAACTGGGTCACCCGGACCCATACGCCGATGACGAAACCGAATCAACCCCACACTGATAGACCAAGGATCACGAGAACCGCCATGAGCGAAGATCGATCGAGCAACGGGCAGAAGTCCTGGCTGGGTAAACTGACCCAGGCTTTTGCCCATGAGCCGAAAAACCGCCAGGAGCTCCTGGAGCTGCTGCGTGAAGCACATCAGAACAAGCTGCTGGACAGCGAGGCGCTGACCATCGTCGAAGGTGCCATCCAGGTGGCGGACCTTCAGGTGCGTGACATCATGGTGCCGCGCTCGCAGATGAACAGCATCAAGGCCGGCCAGTCGCCGCGCGAGTTCCTGCCGGCAGTGATCGACGCGGCGCACTCGCGCTACCCGGTAATCGGCGAAAGCCATGACGATGTGCTCGGTGTCCTGCTCGCCAAGGACCTGCTGCCGCTGATTCTCAAGGAGAACGGCGACAACTTCGACATCAAGACGCTGCTGCGCCCGGCCACTTTCGTGCCCGAGTCCAAGCGCCTGAACGTGCTGCTGCGCGAGTTTCGTGCCAACCACAACCACATGGCCATCGTCATCGATGAATACGGCGGCGTGGCTGGCCTGGTGACCATCGAGGATGTGCTCGAACAGATCGTCGGCGATATCGAAGACGAACACGACGTCGAAGAGGACAGCTACATCAAGCCGCTGCCCAACGGCGACTTCCTGGTCAAGGCGCTGACGCCGATCGAGCACTTCAACGAGTCCTTCGACAGCGCGTTCTCCGACGATGAGTTCGACACCGTCGGCGGTTTGGTGATGAGTGCATTCGGCCATCTGCCCAAGCGCAACGAAACCACCGAAATCGGCGCGTACAAGTTCCGCGTGCTCAACGCCGACAGCCGCCGGATACACCTGCTGCGCCTGACCCCGATCAACCGTTAAGGAACGACATGCGCTGGATCACCCGCCCCGGCTGGCCCGGTAACCTGCTGGCCCTGGCGGCCGGCGCTTCTACCCTCCTGGCCCTGGCGCCATTCGATCTGTGGCCACTGGCGCTGTTGTCCATCGCCGTGCTCTACCTGGGCCTGCGCGAGCTTAGCCCGCGCCAGGCCCTGTGGCGTGGCTGGTGGTTCGGTTTCGGCCTCTACGGCGCCGGCACCTGGTGGATCTACGTCAGCATGACGAACTACGGCGGTGCCTCGCCGCTGTTGGCCATCGCGCTGCTGGTTGCGTTCTTTGCGGCCTTGGCCTGGTTCTTTGCGCTGCCCACCTGGTTGTGGGCACGCTGGTTGCGGCGCAACGAGGCGCCCCTGGCCGATGCCCTGGGCTTTGCTGCCCTGTGGGTGGCCCAAGAGGCGTTTCGCGGCTGGTTCCTCACCGGCTTCCCGTGGTTGTACGCAGGCTACAGTCAGCTGGACGGCCCGCTGGCCGGCCTGGCGCCTCTGGGCGGGGTGTGGCTGGTGTCGTTTGCGTTGGCCCTGACGGCTGCGCTGCTGTGCAACCTCAACCGTTTGCGTACCCGTCCGGGCTTTCTTGCCATCGCCTGCGTGCTGCTGCTCACTCCCTGGGCAGTAGGATTGGCACTCAAAGGGCATGCCTGGACTACTCCGGCAGGCGACCCACTCAAGGTCGCTGCCATTCAGGGCAACGTCGAACAGGACGTGAAGTGGGACCCGGCGCATATCGACGCCCAGTTGGCCCTGTACCGCGACCTGAGTTTCAGTTCAAAACCTGCGGACTTGTTGATCTGGCCGGAAACGGCGGTACCTGTGCTCAAGGACCAGGCGCAAGGGTACATCGACATCATGGGGCGCTTCGCCGCAGACCGGCATTCGGCCCTGATCACCGGCGTGCCGGTTCGCGAGGTGGTGCACGGTCAGCGTCGCTACTTCAACGGCATCACCGTCACGGGCGAAGGGGACGGCACCTACCTCAAGCAGAAGCTGGTGCCCTTTGGCGAATATGTCCCGCTGCAGGACATGCTGCGGGGGCTGATCGAGTTCTTCAACCTGCCCATGTCGGATTTCGCCCGGGGCCCTGAGGACCAACCGCTGCTCCAGGCCAAGGGTTATCAGATCGCGCCTTATATCTGCTACGAGGTGGTCTACCCCGAGTTTGCCGCCGGCCTGGCGGCACGTAGCGACTTGCTGCTGACCATCAGCAACGACACTTGGTTCGGCACTTCCATAGGCCCGCTGCAGCACTTGCAGATGGCCCAGATGCGTGCGCTGGAAGCCGGCCGCTGGATGATCCGGGCCACCAACAATGGCGTGACGGCCTTGATCGACCCGTTCGGGCGCATCACGACCCAAGTGCCTCAGTTCCAGCAGGCAGTGATGTACGGCGAGGTAGTGCCGATGCAGCAGCTGACGCCTTATCTGCAATGGCGTTCCTGGCCGCTTGCAATCGTTTGTGGGTTGCTGCTGGTCTGGGCGTTGATGGCCGGGCGTGTGGCCAGGGCAGTGTGACGGGGCTTTGCAGTTGACGTTGTAAGGGGCTGCTCAGCCCCTTCAATAGAACAACCGATACCCCACCAGCCCAGCCACCTCATTGAGCAACTGCCCGCTCTGCCACATGGCCCGGCTTTCCGGCAGCCAACCACCGAATGGCCGCGCCGGATCACGGCCGAGGAAGCCGACTGGCGCGGGTACTACCTCGAAGCCTGCCTGCTCGAAGCTCCAGCGCGAGCGCTGCATGTGCCAGGCCTGGGTCACCACCACGACGCGGCGTATCCCCAACGGCTCAAGCACACTCGCCGAGTGCTGGGCATTTTCCCAGGTGGTGCGGCTCGCCTGCTCCAACCACTTCACCTCAACGCCGAAGTCGTCATGCAGGCTGTCGGCCATCAGCTGCGCCTCGCTGGGCGGTGTGCCATAGTGCAGCCCGCCGCTGGTCAGCACCGGTAGCCCGGACGCCTTGGCCAGGCGAGCGGCAAGGCGCAGCCGCTCCAGGGCCGTGGGCGTCGGCTGGTCGACACCCGCCCAGGCAGGGTCGCCCCGTTCACGCCCTGCGCCCAGCACGACGATGGCATCGGCCCGCTGCTTGAGGCCAGCCCAGTCCTGCCCGGCTAGCGCAGGCTCCGTCTCCAGGGCTCTTGCCAGGTGCTGAACAGCCACCGGCAAGCTGGTCATCCACAGCCCGCCTAGCCCTGCCACAAAGCACACAGCGGCCAGCCGGGGGCGACGCCTGCGCAGCCACCATGCTGCAAGCAGCAGGAGAAACAGCACGCCTGGGGGTAACAACCACTGTTTGATGAAATACCGGATGGGCATGCACACCTCCTTCGAAGGTGTGCAGACTAAAAGCATCGGCGCCGGCCAACAACATGGCCGGCGTCGATCAAGGTCGGATAACTGTGCAAACCTTCAAAAGGCTCCGCCCAATCCCTAGCGGCGGGAGGCCTTGCGTGGGCGTGGCGTACGCACTGTGCGCTTGATGTCCTTGAGCCAGATGATCCTGGCCGACGCAGGCTCAGCCTGCGGCCTGAGGTTTGCAGCCTCGTCGGCGCGTTTCTGGAAGGTATCCAGATAAGTTTTGATCACCTCGAACTCGGCGCGGCTCAAACCACGCAACTCCAACTCGGCTGGCGCCTCGTCCCGAAGTCGCATGGACGTTCTGGCTGTATCCAGGGCAAGCCCGAGCCTATCGATCAGGCGCTCATAGAGTTCTGGTTTTCCTGCAGGTAGCTGCGACTCTCCCATTCGTTCACCTCATTGAAGATAACGATTATCTCCCCCACCCCAGAGCTTAGCGTCGTTGCGAAAAGCAGCCTGACGCCGCGACCAGCGGCCATTCGCAACGAACGTTTCCCACGATGCGCGGCGCTGCTGTATGCTACGGCGTTCACTCCCGATGACACCGGAGTGCCGGACGCAGCGAGGTTCGCTGCCTGGAAAGGTCTCCTCTCTCTCAGCCAAAAGTAGCCATGCACGAACAATACACGCCCCGTGATATCGAAGCCGCCGCCCAGACATTCTGGGACGAGCAACAATCGTTCGCTGTTACCGAACAGCCAGGCAAGGACACGTACTACTGCCTGTCGATGTTCCCGTACCCGAGCGGCAAGCTACACATGGGCCACGTGCGCAACTACACCATCGGCGACGTGATTGCCCGCTACCAGCGCATGCTGGGCAAGAACGTCCTGCAGCCAATGGGCTGGGACGCTTTCGGCATGCCTGCCGAAAACGCGGCGATGAAGAACAACGTCGCCCCGGCCAAGTGGACCTACGAAAACATCGACTACATGAAGACCCAGCTCAAGAGCCTGGGCCTTGCCATCGACTGGGCCCGCGAGGTCACCACCTGCAAGCCCGACTACTACCGTTGGGAGCAGTGGCTGTTCACCCGCCTGTTCGAGAAGGGCATCATCTATCGCAAGAACGGCACCGTTAACTGGGACCCGGCTGACCAGACCGTGCTGGCCAACGAACAGGTCATCGACGGGCGCGGCTGGCGCTCTGGCGCGCTGATTGAAAAGCGCGAAATCCCAATGTACTACTTCCGCATCACCGACTATGCCGACGAGCTGCTGGAAAGCCTCGACGAGCTGCCGGGCTGGCCTGAGCAGGTCAAGACCATGCAGCGCAACTGGATCGGCAAGTCCCGCGGCATGGAAGTGCAGTTCCCGTACGATCAGGCCAGCATTGGCCACACCGGCACGCTGAAAGTCTTCACCACCCGCCCGGACACGCTGATGGGCGCCACCTACGTGGCAGTCGCCGCCGAGCACCCGCTGGCCACCCAGGCGGCCCAGGGCAACCCGGCGCTGCAAGCCTTCATCGACGAATGCAAGGGCGGCAGCGTGGCCGAAGCGGACATGGCCACCCAGGAAAAGAAGGGCATGGCCACTTCCCTGCTGGTCGAGCACCCGCTCACCGGTGAGAAGCTGCCGGTATGGGTCGCCAACTACGTGCTGATGCACTACGGCGACGGTGCAGTCATGGCTGTGCCAGCCCACGACGAACGCGATTTCGAGTTCGCCCGCAAGTACGACCTGCCGGTCAAGGCCGTGGTGCGTACCAGTGCCGGTGACGAGGTGGGCGCCCAGTGGCAGGCCGCCTATGGCGAGCATGGCCAGTTGATCAATTCCGGCGAATTCGACGGCCTGGATTTCGCCGGCGCCTTCGACGCCATCGAAGCGGCGCTGGTGCGCAAGGACCTGGGCAAGTCCCGCACCCAGTTCCGCCTGCGCGACTGGGGCATCAGCCGCCAGCGTTACTGGGGCTGCCCGATTCCGATCATCCACTGCCCGTCTTGCGGCGATGTGCCGGTGCCAGAAGACCAGTTGCCGGTTACCCTGCCCGAAAACGTGGTACCGGACGGTGCAGGCTCGCCGTTGGCGCGCATGCCCGAATTCTACGAATGCAGCTGCCCCAAGTGCGGCACTGCGGCCAAACGCGAAACCGACACCATGGACACCTTCGTCGAGTCCTCGTGGTACTTCGCGCGCTACGCCTCGCCCAACTACGAGGGCGGCATGGTAGACCCGAAAGCGGCCAACCACTGGCTGCCGGTCGACCAGTACATCGGCGGCATCGAACATGCCATCCTGCACCTTCTGTATGCGCGCTTCTTCCACAAGCTGATGCGTGACGAAGGCCTGGTGACCTCGAACGAGCCGTTCAAGAACCTGCTGACCCAGGGCATGGTCGTGGCCGAAACCTACTACCGCGTCGCCAGCAACGGCGGCAAGGACTGGTTCAACCCGGCCGATGTCGAAGTCGAGCGCGATGCCAAGGCCAAGATCGTCGGCGCACGCCTGAAGACCGATGGCCTGCCGGTTGAAATCGGCGGCACCGAGAAGATGTCCAAGTCCAAGAACAACGGCGTCGATCCCCAGTCGATGATCGAGCAGTACGGCGCCGATACCTGCCGCCTGTTCATGATGTTCGCCTCGCCGCCCGACATGAGCCTGGAGTGGTCCGACTCAGGTGTGGAGGGCGCCAGCCGCTTCCTGCGCCGCGTCTGGCGCCTGGCTCAGGCCCACGTTGCCCAGGGCTTGCCTGGCAAGCTGGAGGTGGCAACCCTGGATGACGCGCAGAAAGTGATCCGCCGCGCCATCCACGCCGCCATCAAGCAAGCCAGTACCGATGTAGGCCAGTACCACAAGTTCAACACCGCCATCGCCCAGGTGATGACCGTGATGAACGTGCTGGAAAAGGCGCCGCAGGCCACCGCGCAAGACCGTGCCCTGCTGCAGGAAGGCCTCGAAGCCGTCACCCTGCTGCTTGCCCCGATCACGCCGCACATCTCCCACGAGCTGTGGAAGCAACTGGGCCATGACCAGGCCGTCATCGATGCCGCCTGGCCTGCAGTGGATGAAGCCGCGCTGGTACAGGACACCGTGACCTTGGTGGTGCAAGTCAATGGCAAGCTGCGTGGCCAGGTCGAGATGCCAGCCGCAGCCAGCCGCGAAGAAGTCGAAGCCGCCGCGCGCAGCAACGAGAATGTCCTGCGCTTCATCGATGGCCTGGCTATCCGCAAGGTCATCGTGGTGCCGGGCAAACTGGTCAATATCGTCGCCAACTGATGGCAACGCCCGTTCGCAGGCTCTGCGCACGGGCGGAACAGGCTCACGAGGGAGCAACAACATGATCAAACGCAATCTGCTGGTAGTTGGCCTGGCGGTCATGCTCAGCGCCTGCGGGTTCCAGCTGCGCGGCACGGGCACCAGCGAAATGAGCGTCAAGGAGATGGACGTCAGCGCGCGCAACGCCTACGGCCCGACCGTGATTCAACTGCGCGAAGTGCTCGAGCGCAGCGGCGTGAACGTCCACGCAGGCGCGCCGTACCGCCTGGTGCTGACCAACGAACAGGAGCGCCAGCGCGCCGTTACCTACAATAGCGGCAACCGCACGGCGGAGTTCGAGCTCACCACCGAGCTGGACTACAGCATCCAAGGCCTGAACAACCTGGAGCTGACCAGCGACAAGGTCGAAGTGCGCAAAGTCTATGTGCGTGACGCCTCGAATATCACCGGTTCCGAGCAGGATGCCAAACGCGCCCGTGACGAGATGCGCCGCGACCTGGTCAATGCCATGATCGTGCGCCTGCAAAACCTCACCCCTGCCCAGCTCGATGAATTGCAGCGCAAGGCCGATGAGCGTGCCAAGGCCGAAGCGGATGCGCTGGAAGCCGCGCGTCGCCAGCAGGCCGAGACACCGCAGCAGTCGCCGCTGGAAGTGCCGGGCAACTGAGCCCGTGCAGGGCGCCGTCTGGCGCCCTGCCCCCGATGCCATGAAACTCGCCCCCGCTCAACTCACCAAACACCTGCAAGGCTCACTCGCGCCCGTCTACGTGGTCAGCGGCGATGACCCGTTGCTGTGCCAGGAAGCGGCCGACGCCATCCGCAGCGCCGCCCGCCAGCAAGGTTTCGACGAGCGCCAGGTATTCAGTGCCGATGCCAACTTCGATTGGGGCACCCTGCTGCAAGCGGGTGCGAGCCTGTCGCTTTTCGCCCAGCGACGCCTGCTGGAACTGCGCCTGCCCTCGGGCAAGCCGGGTGACAAGGGCGCTGCCGCATTGCTGGAATACTGCGCCCGCCCTGCCGAAGACACGCTGCTGCTGATCAGCTTGCCAAAGCTCGATGCCAGCGCGCAGAAGACCAAATGGGGCAAGGCACTGGTCGAGGGTGATCATTGCCAGTTCATCCAGATATGGCCCGTGGACGCGCATCAGTTGCCCCAATGGATCAATCAGCGGCTGCAACAGGCAGGCCTGAGTGCCCAGCGTGACGCCGTGGACCTGATTGCTGCGCGCGTGGAGGGCAACTTGCTCGCGGCTGCGCAGGAAATCGAAAAGCTCAAGCTGCTGGCCGAGGGCAACGTCATCACTCTGGAAACGGTCCAGGCCGCGGTGGCGGACAGCGCGCGCTTCGACGTCTTCGGGCTGGTCGACGCCATTCTCAAGGGTGAAGCCGCCCATGCCTTGCGCATGCTCGAAGGCCTGCGCGGCGAAGGCGTGGAGCCCCCGGTGATCCTCTGGGCCCTGGCCCGTGAACTGCGGCAACTGGCGGGCCTGGCCCAGCAGTTCAGCCAGGGCGTTCTCCTGGACAAGGCCTTCAGCCAGGCACGTCCACCCATCTGGGACAAACGCCGCCCTTTGGTCAGCAAGGCCCTGCAGCGGTTACCCGCGCAGCGCTGGTCGCAGCTGCTGCAGGACGCCCAGCGTATCGACGCCCAGATCAAGGGCCAGGCGCAAGGTTCTCCCTGGACAGGCCTGGCGCGCCTGGTGCTACTGATGGCCGGCCAGCGCCTAGCGCTGCCTGCCCAATAGTCGAAGCCCTGCCTATAGAGCCCGCGCTTGTCGGCCATCGCCGGCAAGCCGCCTCATGAGGCCTGGATAACACTCACGACCATATAAACAATCAATTGGCCTGCCCACGGCCAAGCCTGCACAGTGCAGCCCGCACTGGCCCAACGCAGGAACCACCTTCATGAGCAAAAAACCAAACAAGCAAGGCCATAACAAGGCCAAGTCCATCGTCGCCCAGCCCCTGTTCCGTTGCCGTCAGGAACGGCCGGAGAAAGGCAAGGGCAGCTACCGCCGCGAAGCCTTCCAATCGAGAGATTGGGAGGCTTCTTACTTTTTGGCGGCATGAAGGCATCCGTAGCGCAGGCATGATATGGTCATCACCTGACCTGCAGACCTGGACCTGTGCATGCTCTACCGTCTTTTTCCTCGTTGGGAAACCCGCCAGCTCGTTGCGGCCTCCAGCTTCATCCTGCTCGTTGCCTGTGCGGAAAAACCCACGGCAGCCGATGCATTGCCCCTCGCCCAGGCGCAGCCGGCACCTGTCGTGAATGCACCTGGCAAGGCGCCAGACAGCAACCCAGATATCCAGCCGTCCCAAACCTTTGCCCAGTGGCAAGCAGGTTTCCGCCAACAGGCCCTGCAAGCGGGCATTGCCCCGGAAATTTTCGACAAGGCGTTTCTCGGCGTTACGCCGGACATGGACGTGATCAAGGCTGACCGAAGCCAGCCAGAGTTCACCCGGCCAGTTTGGGAATACCTGGAAGGTGCCTTGTCCCCCGTGCGCGTACGCAACGGCAAAAGGCTGCTGGAGCAGAACGCCGAGCTCCTGACCCGCCTGGAACAGCGCTACGGCGTTGATCGCCAGATCCTGGTCGCGGTATGGGGCATGGAAAGCAACTTCGGCCAGTTCCAGGGCAGCAAGTCAGTGATCCGCTCCCTGGCCACCCTGGCCTACGAAGGGCGACGCCCACAGTTTGCGCAAGACCAGCTGATTGCCGCCCTGCAGATCATCCAGCACGGTGATATTCAGCCTGAAGCAATGCGCGGCTCCTGGGCCGGCGCCATGGGCCAGACCCAATTCATCCCGACCACCTACAACACCCATGCCGTGGATTTCGACGGCGATGGCCGCCGCGATATCTGGAACAGCACGCCCGATGCCTTGGCCTCCACTGCACACTACCTGCAAAGCTCAGGCTGGAAGCGTGGCCAACCCTGGGGGTTCGAGGTGCAGGTACCGGCAGGCTTCGATTATTGGCAAGCTGACGGGACCTCGCGCAAGCCGATCGCCGAATGGTTGGCCATGGGCCTGACACTGCCTGCTGGTACGCAATTGCCAGCCGGTAGTAATGAGCTGCCAGCCGCCCTGTTGCTGCCCGCTGGCGCGCGAGGCCCGGCATTCCTGGTTCTCGACAATTTCCGCGCCATCCTCAAATACAACAACTCATCGGCCTACGCGCTGGCCGTCAGCCTGCTGGGCGATCGCTTCACCGGCTGGGGCTTCATCGCTGGCAACTGGCCCAAGGACGACACCCCCCTGAGCCGCAGCGAGCGCATGGAGTTGCAGAACTTGCTCAATGCCAAGGGCTTTGAGGCGGGCAACGCCGATGGGATCATTGGCGCCAACACCCGCAAGGCCATCCGTAATGCCCAGCAGGGCCTGGGCTGGCCAGCCGATGGCTATCCGACGCACAAGCTCCTGGAGAGCCTACGGTAGCCGCAGGCTCGCGCTTACTGGCAACAATGCGGGTCCCCCTAGGCACGGTAACCGTGACCCTGGGGTGGCCTTGGCGCCAGGCTCATGCCTGGAACAGCGCCTGCTCCAGCACCAGGCGCTGCCGCTCGCTGTCCAGCGTTACTCGAGCACCTAGCGGCAGGCAGATATTGGGGTCACAGTGCCCACTGCGCCATCCGGCCAGCACAGGGACGCCCAGTGGGCCGAACGTGTCGCGCAGCAGCGGTGCCAGCGCCGCCGCGGTAATACCAGCAAAGTCCCCTACCAGCACACCCCTGATGCCTTGTAGCTTGCCGGCTAGCCGTAACTGCGTCAGCAGGCGATCGACTCGGTACAACGGCTCGTTCACGTCTTCGATGAACAGGATGCAGCCCTGGGTATCCAGCTCTGCCAAGGTCCCAAGGGTCGCACCCAGCATCGACAAGTTCCCACCCAGCAGCGGGCCACTGGCAAGGCCAGGGACGACCGTGTGCAAGGGGAACTGCGCCGGGTGCGTGATCGGCTCACCGGCTGCCACCTGCCCGCTCAACTGCGCCACCAGCGACGATTCGGTCGGTGCCTGCTTGCCACCCAGCAGGTCGGCGTTGAGCATGGCCCCGTGGAAGCTGATCATCCCTGTGTGACGGTAGAGCGCCGCATGCAAGGCGGTGATATCGCTGTAGCCAATCAAAGGCTTGGGGTGGTGTTGCAACAGCTCGAAATCGAGCTTGTCCAGCAGGCGCATGCTGCCGTAGCCGCCACGCATGCACAGAACCGCGTCGATGGACGGGTCCCGGAAGGCGTCGTGCAGATCCTGTAGCCGCTGCGCATCGGCGCCTGCCAGGTAGCCCTCGGACTGAGTCGCACCCGGATAGACCCGGCAGCGGTAGCCGCGCTCGGCGAACCACTGGGCCGCTTTGTGCACATCCAGACGCGCCGGGCCTGCCGGGGCAACCACGGCAAAGCAGGCATCGGGCTCAATGGCCTTGCGCAGTGGCAAGGCAGAAGGTTCTACGCAGTTCATCGGCAACTCCATACGGCTTGTCACAAACAGCTTACGGCTTTGCTGGCTGAAAAAAAAATGCCGACGCGGCCTTGCGGCGCATCGGCATTTCTCTTTTTACGGTCAGATCAGAGTTTGATCTTGGCTTCGTGCGCTTGCTGGTCGGCATGGTAGGACGAGCGCACCAGCGGGCCGGAAGCGACGTTCTTGAAGCCCATGCGGTAGCCTTCCTCGGCGAACCAGGCGAAGGTGTCAGGGTGCACGAAACGCTGCACCGGCAAGTGGCTGCGCGATGGCTGCAGGTATTGACCCAGGGTGAGCATGTCGATGTCGTGCTCGCGCATGCGGTGCATGACCTCGATCACTTCTTCGTCGGTCTCGCCCAACCCGAGCATCAGGCCGGACTTGGTAGGCACATGCGGGACCAGTTGCTTGAACTTCTGCAACAGGTCCAGCGACCAGTCGTAGTCCGAACCCGGGCGAGCGGCCTTGTACAGACGGGGCACGGTTTCGAGGTTGTGGTTGAACACATCCGGCGGCTCCTGAGCCGTGATCGCCAGCGCGACGTCCATACGGCCCCGGTAATCCGGCACCAGGGTTTCAAGCTGCACGCCTGGCGACAAAGCGCGGATTTCGCGGATGCAGTCGGCGAAATGCTGGGCGCCGCCATCGCGCAAATCATCACGGTCAACCGAGGTGATGACCACGTACTTCAGGCGCAGGTCGGCAATGGCCACCGCAAGGTTCTTCGGCTCGTCCACGTCCAACGGCTTGGGACGGCCATGCCCCACGTCGCAGAACGGGCAGCGGCGCGTGCAGATGTCGCCCATGATCATGAAGGTGGCGGTGCCGCCCGAGAAGCACTCGCCCAGGTTCGGGCAGGAGGCCTCCTCGCAGACGCTGTGCAGCTTGTGCTTGCGCAGCAGTTGCTTGATGCGGTCTACCTCGGGCGAGACCGGGATACGCACACGGATCCAGTCAGGCTTCTTGGGCAGCTCGTCGGTGGGGATGATCTTGACCGGGATGCGCGCGACCTTGTCGGCACCTCGCAGCTTGACCCCGGCTTCGACCTTCTTGGGGGCGGAGCGCGGCGTAGCGTCCTGGGTTGGGATCAGGTTCGGCACGGCTTCTTGCACAGTAGTCATATTCAGTCGATTCCGCCCGTGAGGGTCGTCTGCTCTGCGTAGTCGAGGTGCTTGACCAGCTGTTCGCGCAGCCTTGTCCTGACCTCGTCGAGTTCGATCGGGCCTGCCAGGTCACGCAGCTGGGTCATCGCCAGCCCCGCATAACCGCAGGGGTTGATTCGGCAAAAGGGCGCCAGGTCCATGTCCACGTTCAGGGCAAGGCCATGAAAGGAGCGGCCGTTGCGGATACGCAGGCCAAGCGAAGCGATCTTCGCGCCGTCCACATACACACCGGGTGCATCGGGTTTGGCAGCGGCCTGCACCGCGTAGCCATCGAGCAAAGCGATCAGGCTGCGCTCGATGCGGCTGACCAGGTCGCGTACGCCAAAGCCCAGGCGGCGTACATCCAGCAGCAGGTAGGCCACCAGCTGGCCTGGCCCATGATAGGTCACCTGGCCACCACGGTCGGTCTGCACCACGGGGATATCGCCCGGCACCAGCAGGTGCTCGGCCTTGCCAGCCTGCCCTTGCGTGAAGACCGGCGGGTGTTCGACCAGCCAGACTTCATCCTGGGTATCGGCAGTGCGCTGCTCAGTGAAACGCCGCATGGCCTCGAGCACCGGCTCATAGGGCTGCAGGCCAAGTTCGCGGACACCGAGGCAGCCGGGCATCACAGCACCATTTTCACGATGCCGGTGGCACGCAGGGCGCTGTTGATGTCGTGGAGCTGGTTTTCGCTTTCGGCCACGATGTGCAGTTGCACGGTGGTGTACTTGCCTTCCTTGCTCTGGCGTTCGGCCAGCGTGGAAAGATCGACCTTGGCGTATTTGCTGAGCACTTCGATCACGGTGTCCTTGAAGCCGACACCGGTGTCACCAATGACTTTGATCGGGTAGTCGGCACAGGGAAATTCGATTTTATGAGACTTGACGTCTGGTTCGCTCATGGCGGAAACGGCCTCGCAAGCCGTGGCAACAACACCCCCGCGATCACGCGGGGGTGTGCAGGTCACGTGTCAGTTGAACAACCCGTAGAAGAATAGACGGATGCTATCCCACATACGGCGGAAGAAACCACCTTCCTCGACGCCATCGAGGGCGATCAGGTCGGCGCTGTGAACCACTTTGTCGTCCAATTTGACTTCAACCTTGCCGATCACGTCACCCTTGGCAATGGGTGCGGTCAGTTGCGGGTTCATGGTCATCGAAGCCTGCAGGCGCTTGAGCTGGCCCTTGGGCATGGTCATGGTCAGGTCTTCGGCAAGGCCTGCCTTGACTTCGCTGGTGGCGCCTTTCCAGACCGGCGCCTTGGTCAGCTCGGTGCCTTTCTGATAGAAGGTCTGGGTTTCGAAGAAGCGGAAACCGTAGGTCAGCAGCTTCTGGGTTTCGGCAGCACGGGACTGCTCGCTGTTGGTACCGAACACCACGGCGATCAGGCGCTGCCCGTCACGTACGGCCGACGCCACCATGCAGTAGCCAGCCTCTTCGGTGTGGCCGGTCTTCAGGCCGTCCACGGTCTTGTCACGCCACAACAGCAAGTTGCGGTTAGGCTGCTTGATGTTGTTCCAGAAGAACTCTTTCTGCGAATAGATGGCGTAGTGAGCCGGGTCGACGTTGATGATCGCACGGGCCAGGATCGCCATGTCGTGAGCAGAAGAATAATGCTCCGGGTTAGGCAGGCCGGTGGGGTTCATGAAGTGACTGTTGGTCATGCCCAGGTCGGCAGCGGTCTTGTTCATCATGTCGGCGAACGCGTCTTCGCTGCCGGCGATGTGCTCGGACAGGGCGACGGACGCATCGTTGCCGGACTGGATGATGATGCCGTGCAGCAGGTCGCTGACGGTCACCTGGCTGCCCACCTTGATGAACATGCGCGAGCCGCCGGTGCGCCAGGCGTTTTCGCTGACGGTCACCGGGTCGTTTTCGCCGATCTGGCCACGGCGGATGTCCAGCGTGGCGATGTAGGCGGTCATCAGCTTGGTCAGGCTGGCTGGCGGAAGACGCTCGTCACCGTTGTTCTCGACCAGCACGTTGCCGCTGGACGCGTCCATGAGTACGTAGGACTTGGCTGCCAGTTGAGGCGGCGCGGGCGTCATCTGCTCGGCCGCGAAGGCTACCGGAGTGAGCAGGAGCAATACGGGCAAGCAAAGTCGTTTGGCAAGGTTGGTGATGTTCATCCGTCTCTCGAAAATCGCTTAATGGTCTGGAGATGTTTTCTGGGCAAGCACACGGCCCAGCACCGGTCAGTCTAGTTATTGGCCTGAGGCCTGGCCCGGCAACGTGCGACAGGGTGCCGCTGCGGGCAAAACCGGCATTGTACATGGCTGGGCCTGTCAATTCATGACAAAACCGCCACATTGCACCGTGCTTGCCCGTGGGTGAACCCCACACGCAGGCTGTTCATACCGTGCGCGAGGGGTCGGTCACCCTGTCGGGACGCCTGGTCAGTCAGCTGTGACCAGCTTGGCCTGCCCCAGGTTCGCCAGGCGAATGCTGTTCTGCGCCTGCTGGACTTCACCCTGGCTGTTGATCGGCCCCAGGCGTACACGATGCAATGTCTGCTGGTTACGCACGACCGAGCTGATGAACACCGGTGCGCTGACCATGCTGCTGAGCTTGGCGCGCAGCAGCTCGGCCGCATCCGGGTTGGCGAAAGCGCCGACTTGCAAGAAGCTGCCGCCAGTGCCAGCAGGCACGTTGTTGCCGCCCACCTGCACCGGCACCACCGGTGCTGCATGCTGCTGTGGCGGCGGCGTCCACTGCTCTACCCGACCGGAGCTGGCCGGGATCGCCTGGGTCTGGGCCACCTGGGGCTCCTTGAGCACCATGGGTGGCGTCTGGCCACGTTGCGCCCACCACTGCTGGGGGTCGATGCCTTCAACGCGCACATGGGCAGTGCCGATCTCGGCGTAGCCCAGCTTCTTCGCCGCCGCGTACGACAAGTCGATGATGCGATCGGAATAGAACGGGCCGCGATCGTTCACCCGCAGGATAACGCTGCGACCGTTAGCCAGGTTAGTCACCTTCACATAGGCGGGCAGTGGCAGTGTCTTGTGCGCGGCACTCATGCCGTACAGGTCGTACAGCTCGCCGTTGGCGGTGTTCTGGCCATGGAACTTGGTGCCATACCACGACGCCGTGCCCTCGGCGCGGTAGTTGCGCGCATCCTGCATCGGGTAGTAGGTCTTGCCCAGGACGGTGTAGGGGTTGGCCTTGTAGTTGCCGGTGTGCAGGGTGGGCGTGGCATCGGGGATCTTGTTGACGTCCACATCCCACCACGGCGCACCGTCCTTGTGGGCACGGTTGATGTCCAGGCCGGGCTGGCTGCGCACCACGCTCGCACCGCTGGAACTCTTGGGCGCCGGGCGGCTGGAGGAGCAACTGACCAACGCCAGGCCGATGGCTGCGCAGGTGATCAGTTTGAAGGAAGTGGTAGAGAAAATTGCGCGCATTAGTTGACGCCCCGTGCTTGGACCAGCTGTTGCGCAAGCTGATGCACCGCCATGGCATACATCACGCTGCGGTTGTAGCGAGTGATCGCGTAGAAATTCTTCAGCCCCACCCAGTACTCGGGGCCGTTCTCACCTTCCAGGCGGAAGGCCGTGACGGGCAGATCATCGCGCAGCGAATCATGAACCGACCAGCCAAGGGCACGCAACTCTCCGACCGTGCTGGCCGGCTCGATACCGGTGGTCAGGCCTTGATCGGCGCGCTCGCCCTGCACGGTTGCGCGGCTGACCACTTCCTGTCCGGCCATCCAGCCATGGCGCTTGAAGTAGCTCGCCACGCTGCCGATGGCATCATCGGGGTTGGTCCAGATGTTGATGTGCCCATCACCGTCGAAGTCCACGGCGTAATTGCGAAAGCTGCTGGGCATGAACTGCGGCAGCCCCATGGCCCCGGCGTAGGAGCCTTTAAGGGTCAGGGGATCGAGTTGTTCTTCACGGGCCAGCAGCAGGAACTCACGCAGTTCCTTGCGGAAGAATTCGGCGCGGGGGGGATAATCGAAGCCCAGGGTGGACAACGCGTCGAGCACCCGGAAGTTGCCCGTGTTGCGCCCGAAGAAGGTTTCAACGCCAATGATCGACACGATGTATTGTGCCGGCACCCCGTATTCCTGCTCGGCCCGCGCCAGCACGGCTTCGTGCTGACGCCAGAAGTCCACGCCCCGCGCGATGCGCGCGTCGGTGAGGAACATGGGGCGATATTCCTTCCAGGGCTTGACCCGTTCGGCGGGCCGCGAAATCGCATCGAGGATCGACTGCTTGCGCTGCACTTCACGGAACACGCCCATCAGTTGTTCTGGGGCAAAACCATGGTCGCGGCTCATCTGGCCAACGAATTCGGCCACCTGGGGCGAGTTGTCGTAGTCGCCGGCCTCGGCCAGCTGTACAGCGCCAAACAGGCTCACCGCACCAAACCACGGCGCACAACGGGTAGCCCAGTTACGCACTGCTTGCATGTAATTGTTCACCTTATTCAAACCTGTGCGATCCACTTTCGATGCGTGTGGATCGACATCAGAACGCCAAACGCTGACAGCAGCGTCACCAATGAAGTTCCGCCATAGCTAATGAAGGGCAACGGCACGCCGACGACGGGCAAAAGGCCACTTACCATCCCGATATTGACGAACACGTATACAAAGAACGTCATGGTCAAACTGCCTGCCAGCAGCTTGCCGAACAATGTCTGTGCCTGCGCCGTGATCATCAGGCCCCGCCCGATCAGCAGCAGGTAGACGATCAGCAACAGGCAAATGCCCACCAGGCCGAACTCCTCGCCCAGCACGGCGATGATGAAGTCGGTGTGGCTTTCAGGCAGAAAGTCTAGGTGCGACTGGGTGCCCAGCAGCCACCCCTTGCCGAACACGCCGCCAGAACCAATCGCTGCCTTGGACTGGATGATGTTCCAGCCCGTACCCAGCGGGTCGCTCTCCGGGTCGAGGAAGGTCAGCACCCGCTGCTTCTGGTAGTCGTGCATCACGAAGAACCACATGGCCACCGCCACCGGCACCGTGGCCGCCAGCACGCTGAGAATCCAACGCCAGCGTAGGCCGCCCATGAACAGGACGAAGGCACCGGAGGCCAGGATCAGCAACGCCGTACCCAGGTCCGGCTGGCGCACGATCAGGATGAACGGCACGCCAATCAATACCAGGCTGATGGCCACATGCTTGAGGTGCGGCGGCAGGGTGCGCTTGGACAGGTACCAGGCGATGGTCGCCGGCATGATGATCTTCATGAACTCGGAGGGCTGGAAGCGAATCACCCCGGGTATGTTGATCCAGCGCGTCGCACCCATGGCGTTGTGGCCCATCACGTCCACCACCACCAGCAGCAACACCCCGGTGAGGTAGGCCAGTGGCACCCATCGCGCCATGAACCGTGGCTCGAGCTGGGCGATGACGAACATCGATACCAGGCCGATGCCAAACGAGGTGGCCTGCTTGAGCAACAGGTCCCAGTTCTTGCCGCTGGCCGAATACAGCACGAACAGGCTGCCTGCGGCCAGCGTCAGGAGGATGATCAGCAAAGGACCATCGACGTGAATGCGCTGCAGGAAGCTGGCGCGCCGACGCATCACATCCTCGCTGGAGAGCATGCGATCGAAATTGTTCATCACAGCGGCGACTCCTGAGTAGCGGTAGCCGGCGCAAGCTCAGGCTTGAGCCGGCCGTTTTCGTCCAGCAGCCAGGCATCCATGATCTGGCGCACCACTGGCGCAGCCACCCCAGAACCCGACTCACCGTTCTCGACCATCACCGACACCACGATCTTGGGGTCGTCTGCCGGAGCGAAGGCCACGAACAAGGCATGGTCGCGGTGACGCTCCTGAAGTTTGTTGCGGTCGTACTTCTCGCCCTGCTTGATGGCCACCACCTGGGCGGTACCACTTTTGCCGGCGATGCGGTATTGGGCGCCGATGGCGGCTTTGCGGGCAGTACCGCGCGCGCCGTGCATCACCTGCTCCATGCCATGGGTCACGCGCGCCCAATCGGCCTTGTCGCGCAGCACGATGTCCGGCATCGGGTTTTCGTCCACCGGCGGCTCCCCTTCGATGGTCTTGGCCAGGTGCGGCCGGTTCCACACACCCTTGTTGGCAATCAGCGCCGTCGCCTGCGCAAGCTGCAGGGGCGTGGCCTGCATGTAGCCCTGGCCGATACCCAGGATCAGGGTTTCGCCCGGGAACCAGGCCTGCCGGCGCGTGGCCCGCTTCCATTCCCGCGACGGCATCAACCCTGCGGATTCTTCGAACATGTCCAGCGACACCCGCTGGCCGATGCCGAACTTGTTCATATAGCTGGACAACCGGTCGATGCCCATCTTGTGGGCCAGGTCGTAGAAGTAGGTGTCGTTGGAACGCATGATGGCGGTATCCAGGTCTACCCAGCCGTCACCCGAGCGGTTCCAGTTACGGTATTTGTGATCGTAGTTGGGCAGCTGGTAGTACCCAGGGTCGAACACACGGCTGCTTGGGGTCACCGCGCCGCTGTCCAGGCCGGCGATCGCCACGGCGGGCTTGATCGTCGAGCCGGGCGGGTAGAGGCCGCGCAGGATGCGGTTGAACAGCGGCCTGTCGATCGAATCACGCAGTTCGGCATAGGCCTTGAAGCTGATGCCAGTGACGAACAGGTTGGGGTCGAAGCTGGGCTGGCTTACCATGGCGAGCACTTCACCGGTGCGTGGGTCGAGTGCAACCACCGCGCCACGGCGCCCGGCCAGGGCGGCCTCGGCCGCTTCCTGCAACTTGATGTCCAGGCTCAGCACGATGTCCTTGCCAGGCTTGGGATCGGTACGCTTGAGCACCCTGAGCACACGGCCGCGGGCGTTGGTCTCGACTTCTTCGTAGCCGACCTGGCCGTGCAGCGTAGCCTCGTAGAACCGCTCGATGCCGGTCTTGCCGATGTGGTGCGTGCCGCTGTAGTTCACAGGGTCCAGGGTTTTGAGCTCTTTCTCGTTGATACGCCCGACGTAGCCCACCGAATGCGCGAAATGCGCCCCCTGTGGGTAGTGACGTACCAGCTGGGCGACCACTTCCACCCCTGGCAAGCGGAACTGGTTCACCGCCACACGGGCGATCTGTTCCTCGTTGAGTTCGAACAGGATAGGTACCGGCTCGAACGGCCTGCGCCCCTGGCGCATGCGCTTTTCGAACAGCGCGCGGTCGTCTGAGGTGAGTTCCAGTATCTCGACGATGCTGTCCAGTACCTGCTGCCAGTCTCCGGCACGCTCCCGGGTCATGGACAGGCTGAAGCTGGGCCGGTTGTCGGCGATCACTACCCCGTTGCGGTCGAAGATCAGCCCGCGTGTCGGCGGGATCGGCTGCACGTGCACCCGGTTGTTCTCCGACAGCGTGGAGTGGTAGTCGTACTGGATGATCTGCAGGTAGTACAGCCGCGCAATCAGCACGCAGATGAGCAACATGACCGCCACGGCGCCGACCACGACGCGGTTGCGCACCAGACGGGCGTCTTTTTCGTGGTCCTTGAGGCGGATCGGCTGCGACATCGGGCTGCTTACAAGCTCATTTGTGGTAGGGGTGGCCGGACAACACCGTCCAGGCCCGGTAAACCTGCTCGCCGATCAGTATCCTGACCAGCGGGTGCGGCAAGGTCAGCGGCGACAGGGACCAGCGCTGATCGGCGCGGGCGCACACTTGCGGCGCAAGCCCCTCGGGCCCGCCCACCATCAAATTCACCGTGCGCGCATCCAGGCGCCAGCGGTCCAGCTCACCTGCCAGCTGCTCGGTGCTCCACGGCTTGCCATGAACCTCAAGGGTCACGACGCGTTCGCCGGGTTGCACCTTGCTGAGCATGGCGTCGCCCTCCTGGCGAATCAGGCGGGCGACGTCGGCATTCTTGCCGCGTGTGTTCAGCGGTATTTCCACCAGCTCGAGCGAAAGTTCGGCCGGCAGGCGCTTGACATACTCATGCCAGCCCTCCTCGACCCACTTCGGCATGCGCGAGCCGACCGCGATCAGGCGCAGACGCACGGCGCTTTCCTTATTCGCGATCTTTGAGCTTGTCGGAGTACTCGTGGACATGGTCCGGGCTGTGGTGCTTGCCATCGGCGGCGCGGCTCTGCTCGGCACCCTGCCACAGGCGTTCGAGGTCGTAGAACTGGCGTGCAGCCGCGGTCATCATGTGCACGATGACATCGTTGAGGTCCAGCAGCACCCAATCGCTGTCGCCCTTGCCTTCTTCACCCAGCGGCTGGGCGCCCTTGGCCTTGACCGCCTCGCGGACCTTCTCGGCCATGGCGTTGATCTGCCGGTTGGAGGTACCGGTGGCGATGATCATGTAATCGGTCAGGCTGTGCTTGTCACGCACGTCGATGACCTGGATATCCTGGGCCTTGACGTCTTCCAGCGCTGCCGTGGTCACTGCGACCAGTTCGTCGCCGTAAATTTTCTGCTTGGTCATATAAAACTCGTTCAACTCGTAGGATGAGGTGCCAGGGGCACCGTCAGTTGGGCGCACGATACAGTTCGTGCGCCTCGATGTAGGCCAGTACGGCGTCCGGCACCAGGAACCTCACCGACCTGCCGCTGGCCAGCAGCTGTCGGATCTGTGTAGCCGACACCGCAAGCGGTGTCTGCCAGACGAACGAAATGTTTCCCGCCGGGCCGGACATGGCGGTGGGATCGCTCTGCGAACGGGCAGCCAGCAGGTTGCGCAGTTCGTCGGGGGGGTCTACGTCCGCATCCGGGCGTTGCAGCACCAGGATGTGGCAGTGTTGCAGCAGTTCTTCCCAGCGGTGCCAACCCGGCAGTCCGCAAAAGGCGTCCCAGCCCAGCACCAGGAACAGCTGGTCGTCAGCGGCAAGCTCGGCACGGATCGACTCCAGCGTATCAATGGTGTACGACGGTTTGTCCCGTGCCAGTTCACGTGCGTCCACGCTCAGGCCTGCAACGCCCGCGACGGCGCCCCGCACCATGGCCAGACGATCATGCGCGGCCACTTGCGGCGTGTCTCGGTGCGGCGGGCGAGCATTGGGCAGCAGGCGCAGCTCGTCCAGGGCCATGAACTCGGCGACTTCCAGCGCACTGCGCAGATGACCGATGTGAACCGGGTCGAAGGTGCCGCCAAGAATGCCGACGCGGCGCACTGCCTGGGCCTGATTCAACTCAGCAGGACTCCTGGCCGCGCAGTTGACCGTCGCCGATCACCACGTATTTCTCGCACGTCAGGCCTTCGAGGCCGACCGGGCCACGGGCGTGAAGCTTGTCAGTGGAAATGCCGATCTCGGCACCCAGGCCATATTCGAAGCCGTCGGCGAAGCACGTCGGGGTATTGAGCATGACCGAGGCCGAGTCGACCTCCGCCATGAACTGGCGCGCCTGCCCCTGATGCTCGGTGATGATCGAGTCGGTATGGTGCGAGCCATAGTGGTTGATGTGCTCGATGGCCTGATCCAGGCCTTGCACCACACGGATGGACAGTACTGCATCGAGGTACTCGGTGTGCCAGTCATCTTCGCTGGCCGCGTGCGCGTCGATCAGCGCACAGGTACGCTCGCAACCGCGCAACTCAACGCCCTTTTCCTGGAAGCGGCGCGCCATCTCGGGCAGGAAGCGCTCGGCGACCTGCTGGTCCACCAGCAGTGTTTCCATTGCCCCGCAGATGCCGTAACGGTAGGTCTTGGCGTTGAACGCCACGCGCCAGGCCTTGTCCAGGTCGGCATGCTGACTGACATAGACATGGCAGATACCGTCGAGGTGCTTGATGACCGGTACCCGGGCGTCGCGGCTGATGCGCTCGATCAGGCCCCGGCCGCCGCGCGGCACGATGACATCGACGAACTCGGGCATGCTGATCAGCGCGCCCACCGCCTCGCGGTCGGTGGTTTCCACCACCTGGACCACGGCCGCGGGCAAGCCTGCCGCCGCCAGGCCGCGCTGGATGCAGGCGGCAATGGCGCGGTTGGAGTGGATGGCTTCGGAGCCGCCGCGCAGGATGGTGGCATTGCCTGACTTCAGGCACAGGCTGGCCGCGTCGATGGTGACGTTCGGGCGTGATTCGTAAATGATGCCGATGACGCCCAGCGGCGTGCGCATCTTGCCGACCTGGATACCCGATGGGCGGTAGCTCATGTCGCGAATGGCGCCGACCGGATCAGGCAGGCTGGCCACCTGGCGCAGGCCGGTGATCATGCCATCGATGCGCGCCGGGGTCAGGGCCAGGCGGTCGAGCAACGCGGCTTCCAGCCCGGTGGCACGGCCATGGGCCAAGTCCTGCTCGTTGGCTGCAATCAGCGCATCACGCCCTGCATCTAATGCGTCGGCGGCAGCGTGCAGCGCACGGTTCTTCTGCGCGGTACTGGCACGGCCAATTACCCGGGAGGCTTCACGGGCTGCGCGACCCAGGCGGGTCATGTAGTCAAGAACGGACTCAGTCATGGGCTCGGTGTCTTGGCGGTGGGGAAACGGCTGATTATAACTGTCGCGCAGGTGTACGCCCAGCGGTGGGTGGCGGATGGTAAAAAAAGCTGTGGGTAATCCGTAGGAAAGATGTAACCGGGCTTATCCATAAGAACGCAGGACTCTGTGGAAATTGCTGACGTGCGCCGTCGCATATTCGCAGGTTTCAGATTCGGTTAAGGTAGCGCTTGTTACCCTCATGCCTTTAGCCTGCGAAGCCCTTGCATGCCAGCACTGCCAGACAGCTTTTTCGACCGCGACGCCCAGACATTGGCCAAAGCCCTGCTGGGCAAGGTCATCCGCCACCGCCAGGGCAACCTGTGGCTCGCCGCCCGTATCATCGAGACCGAGGCCTATTACCTCGCCGACAAGGGTAGCCATGCGTCGTTGGGCTACACCGAAAAGCGCAAGGCGCTGTTTCTCGATGGTGGGCACATCTATATGTACTACGCCCGCGGCGGCGACTCCCTGAACTTCAGCGCCCAGGGCCCCGGCAATGCGGTGCTCATCAAGTCTGCCTACCCGTGGCAGGATGACCTTTCCGGGCCCGACAGCCTGGCGCAGATGCACCTGAACAACCCCGACGCCAGCGGCAACCTGCGCCCCGTCGAGCGCCTGTGCGCAGGGCAGACGCTGTTGTGCCGGGCGCTGGGCCTCAAGGTGCCACAGTGGGATGCGCAGCGCTTCGACCCGCAGCGGCTGTATGTGGACGACTGCGCCAACCCGGTGCCCCGGGTGATCCAGGCAGCGCGCCTGGGCATTCCCCACGGGCGTGACGAGCACCTGCCGTACCGCTTCGTCGATGCCGCGTACGCCCGGTTCTGCACGCGCAACCCATTGCGGCGCGGCCAGGTCGAAGGCCGTGACTTCTCCATCATCGAACAAGAGAACTGAACCATGGAACAATGGCTCGACGGCCTGACCGGTTGGCTGGGCGCCAACCCACAGTGGCTGGGCGTCGCGATCTTCCTGGTCGCGTGCATCGAATGCCTGGCCATCGCCGGCATCATCGTCCCCGGCACGGTGCTGCTGTTCGCGGTAGCCGTGCTGGCAGGCAGCGGCGTGCTGGGCCTTGGCGAGACCTTGCTGCTGGGCTTTTTGGGCGGGTTACTGGGTGACGCGCTGTCCTACATGATCGGCAAGCATTTCCACCAGAACATTCGCCGCCTGCCGGTGTTGCGACACCACCCGGAATGGATCGGCAGCGCCGAAACCTACTTCAAGCGCTATGGCATCGCCAGCTTGCTCGTAGGCCGTTTCATCGGCCCATTGCGGCCCATGCTGCCAATGGTCGCAGGCATGTTCGACATGCCCCTGCTGCGGTTTATCGTCGTTAGCCTGGTAGCAGCCGCAGGGTGGTCGATCGCCTACCTGCTGCCCGGCTGGGCCACTGGCGCTGCCATGCGCCTGCCCCTGCCCGAAGGCTTCTGGCCCCAGGCCGGCATCATTTTTGGCACGCTGGCGGTGATCATCGGCCTTAGCCTGAGCACCAGCATCCGCGACCGCCGGCACGGCACACGGCTGATTGGTGCCCTGTGCCTGCTGGCCTTGGCCGGGGTATTTCTTGGTTGGCCCTACCTGCACGCCTTCGACGACGGGGTGATGACCCTGGTCCAGGAGCATCGCAGCCAGGCCATCGACGGCGCCGTGGTGGTGGTGACGCGGCTCGGGGATTTTCGCACGCAATTCTTTCTGGGCGGGCTGCTGACAGGTTTGCTGCTGGTGGTGCGTCAGTGGCGGCACGCTTTCTTCGCCGCTGGGGCGCTGATGGGTACCGCCATCGCCAACGGCACACTCAAGTGGCTGTTCGCCCGGGCCCGCCCGGAGGTGCTGACCGACCCGCTGACCAGCTACAGCATGCCCAGCGGCCACAGCTCGGCGTCGTTTGCGTTCTTTCTGGTGCTGGCGGTGCTCGCCGGCCGCGGCCAGCCACCGCCCATGCGCCTGACCTGGATCATGCTGGGCTGCATTCCGGCATTGGCCATCGCCCTGTCGCGGGTGTACCTGGGTGCACACTGGCCCACCGACATCCTGGCCGGTGCCCTGCTGGCCTGCTGCGTCTGCGCGATCAGCCTGACGTTGTCCCAGTACCGGCAGACCCTGCCGGCCCTGCCCCTGAAGGTCTGGTGGCTGGTGTTGCCGGCCTGCATCGCCTTGCTGGCCTTCTTTGCCACCCACGCCCTGCCCCACGCGCTGCTCAGGTACCAGTACTGACGCCCGGCGCTATTTAGGCAAACAGCTCACCCTGGATGCGCTCGAGCAACCTGTGGATCTCGCCCAGCCGCTGCTCGGGCGAGTCCTGGGCCAGCAAGTCCAGCTTGTCTTGCTCGGTGAAGGGCAGCAGATAGGCCAGTTGGTTGGCCAGCGCCTGACGCCCGCCCACGGGCCGGGGCATGTCGAGCGCCTCGACCATCGGGTGTTCGCCCAAGGCCAGCAGCAGCGCCAGCAAATCGTCGTCCGCTTCCTGCAAGGGGCTGTCTTCAAGATCAGGCAGCCACTGCACCTGCCCCACCAGCAGCTGATCCTTGAGCACTTCGGTGGCCTGCAGATCGAAACGCCGCACGCCTTCGACGCGAATGCCCAAAAGGCCGTTTTCCTGCTGGACGAAATCGCGGATCACGGCCTCGCAGCCTATGGACGCCACCACGGGCGGCGCCTTGCCGACCTGCTCGCCCTCCACGATGCAGACCACACCAAAGCCTTCGCCTTGTTTCATGCACCGCCCAATCATGTCCAGGTAGCGGGCTTCGAAAATCTGCAGGTCGAGAAAACACCCTGGAAACAGCACGGTGTCGAGGGGAAACAGCGGTAGCATCATCATCACTCCTCAAGCCACCAGGCTGACGGCCAGCGGCAAGAACACTGCCGTTGCCACGCCCATCAGGCTCATCGCCAGCGCGGCGAAGGCGCCGCATTCGTCACTTTCCTGCAAGGCCACCGAGGTGCCGACCGCGTGGGCCGTAATGCCCAGGGACATGCCCCGCGCTTCAGGGCTGAGCACACCGCAGCGGCTCAACAAGGCAGGCCCGAAAATGGCCCCGATCACCCCGGTAATCAGCACGAAGACCGCAGCTAGCGCCGCCACCCCACCGATCTGCTCGGCTACCAGCATCGCGATGGGCGAGGTGACGGACTTGGGTGCCATGGTCATCAGGATCATGTGCTCGGCGCCAAACCACCACCCCAGCAACAGGCAACACACCGTGGCGAACAGGCCTCCGAGTACCAGCGTAGTCAAGGTCGGCCAGAACAACTGACGAATGCGCCGCAGGTTCAGGAACAGCGGCACCGCCAAGGCCACGGTGGCAGGGCCCAGCAGGATGTTCATGATTTCGGTGCTCTTGCGGTATTCGGCGTAGTCGATGCCGCACAGCAGCAGTACGCCGATGACCAGCGCCATCGACACCAGCACCGGCTGCAGGAAGATCCAGCGGGTCTTCTCATACCCGGCCAGCACCAGCTGGTAGGCCCCCAAGGTCACGCCAATGCCGAACAACGGGTGGTGGACCACTGCATTCACTGCGCCTTGCCAGTCGAGCATCATGGCTGGTCCTCGCGCCGGGCCTGACGATGAATGAGTTTCTGCATCAGCACGCCCACCACCACCAGCGTCAGCAGGCAGGAAATCAGCAGCGCACCGACAATGGCCCAGAAGTCGGCGGCGATGTCGCGGGCATACACCATCACCCCCACGGCAGGAGGCACCAACAACAGCGGCAAGTAGCGCAGCAGGCTGCCGGCAGCTTCGTTGAGGGGGGCCCCCACCTCGCCGCGCACCATCAAAAAGCCCAGCAGTAGCAAAAGGCCAATGATCGGCCCCGGCAAGACGGGAACCAACAGATGATTGACTGCCGTCCCCAGCAGCTGGAACAGCACCAGCCAGGTCAAACCCCGCAACAGCATAACGTTCTCCTTCAGGCGTGCGGCTCATTATAAGCATGGGCACGCTGCCAGCGCCGAGCGCAACTTGACCGGCCCGGCCAGGCGTGTTGATCTTGCACGCACGTACCATTTCATACCCATGAGGTTCACCATGCCGCTAGTGCCGGTCAACGCGCTTACCCAATACATCGGCAAGTCCCTCGGCCACTCGGCCTGGCTGACCATCGACCAGCAGCGTATCGACCGTTTCGCCGAGGCGACTGGCGATCATCAGTTCATCCACGTCGACCCGCAGCGAGCGGCGCAGACCGTGTTCGGCTGCACCATCGCCCATGGGTTTCTGACCCTGTCCCTGATACCTGCGCTGATCGAAGACATCCTGGTCTTGCCACAGGGCTTGAAAATGGTCGTCAACTACGGCCTGGACAGCGTGCGCTTCATCCAGCCGGTGAAGGTCGACAGCCAGGTGCGCCTGCATGTCGAGCTGGCCGATGTGCAGCAAAAGCGCCCCGGCCAATGGTTGCTCAAGGCCATCGCCACACTGGAGATAAAAGACGAGGACAAGCCCGCCTACCGGGCCGAATCCCTGTCCCTGTGCTTTGTCTAGGCACCGGCACCTGGCAGGCGCAGGCGTCTCTACAAACCCCACGCACTCGCGTAAACTGCCAGGCTCCCGCGCAGCCTTGGGCTGCCCTTCTGGATCTATCAAAGGTACACGCCATGCCCTGGCTGCAAGTACGTCTGGCCATCAGCCCGGAACAAGCCGAAACCTACGAAGACGCGCTGCTGGAAGTCGGCGCGGTGTCGGTCACCTTCATGGACGCCGAAGATCAACCCATCTTCGAGCCAGACCTCAATACCACGCCGCTGTGGTCGCACACCCATCTGCTGGCCCTGTTCGAGGCCGACACCAATCCCGAGCAGGTATTCGCGCACCTGCGCCTGCTGACGGGGGTCGAGCTGCCCCAGCACCAGGCCGAAGTGATCGAAGACCAGGACTGGGAACGCAGCTGGATGGACAATTTCCAGCCGATGCGCTTCGGCCGCCGGCTGTGGATCGTGCCCAGCTGGCACGATGCCCCGGAAAAGGAGGCCGTGAACCTGTTGCTCGATCCTGGCCTGGCGTTCGGCACGGGCACGCACCCCACCACGGCGCTGTGCCTTGAATGGCTCGACGGTCAGCAACTGCAAGGCACCCAGGTCCTGGACTTCGGCTGTGGCTCGGGCATTCTGGCCATCGCTGCACTGCTGCTGGGCGCGCGCGAAGCGGTAGGCACGGACATCGATGTGCAGGCCATCGAGGCCTCTCGCGACAATGCCCAGCGCAACGGCATTGCCGACGAGCTGTTCGCGCTCTACCTGCCCGAGCACATGCCTGCCATGCAGGCCGACGTGCTGGTGGCCAACATCCTGGCCGGGCCATTGGTGTCGCTGGCACCGCAACTCAGCGGCCTGGTTCGCCCAGGCGGCCTGCTGGCGCTGTCGGGCATCCTCGCCGAACAAGGTGAAGAAGTGGCTGCCGCCTACGCTGCCGATTTCGACCTGGACCCCATCGTCGTTCGCGATGGCTGGGTGCGAATCAGTGGTCGCCGCCGCTAGTCGAACCTAGAATAGCCCTCAGCACAGCCTCCGGATCGCCGCATGACCGACAGTTTCGTCACCCAGTGCCCGCATTGCCAGACCAGCTTTCGTGTCACCCACCACCAGTTGAGCGTGGCCCGTGGCGTGGTGCGTTGCGGCCAGTGCCTGCAAGTGTTCAATGCCGCCAAGCAGCTGCTGGCGCAGAACCGCAGCGCCCCCCCTCAGGCGAACCCGCTGCCGGCAACCGAGGCAGCGCCGTCGCCTGCCGCGCCCACCCCCGCGCAAGGGCACCCCATCGCGCCGGACGACGAGGCCTGGGCCCAGACCGCCCAGGCCTTGGACGAACTCGATCTGGACAAGGAACTGGAGCGCCTGGAACGCCGCCACACGCCTGTACAGGTGGGTGAGGCCGACCAGACGCCCGTGCTGCAGGCACGGCGTCACGAAGAGGACACAGAGGAACACCTGGACGAGGTCTTCGGCACTGCAGCCGGCGAGCCGTTCGAACCGGAACAGGCTGACGCCGCCCCCGTGCTCAAGCCCGCCCCCCAGGCGGATTCACGGCGCGAGGCACGTACCGAGCCGACCTTCACTGCTGACCTGGACACCGATGCAGAAGGTGAGCCGCCGCTGGGCAGCATCGTTACGAATGAAGATGAGCCGAAACTGGGAGCGCCGCTGCGCCCCGGTGACGATGACGATGTGTCGATTGCCGGCCTCACCGCGCACGACGACGAACCTTTGGCAACTAGCCTGCGCGCCGACGATGAAATCGACGAGGCGCCGTTGCCCATGGGGCGTCTGGAGCCTGAAGTCACTGACAAGGTCGAACGCCCAAGGCGCAAGGAACCCCTGGTGGATGTGGTGGACGACCCGCTGCAACTAGGCTGGGAGAAACCGGCCCCGGCCTGGGGCAAGCGTTTGTTGTGGGGTGGCTTGACGCTGATCGCTGCCGCCACGCTAGCCTTGCAGTATGTGTGGTTCCATTTCGACGAGCTGTCCCGACAGGACCAGTATCGCCCACTGTTCGAGCAGGTGTGCCCGGTTGTGGGCTGCCAGGTCCCCTCTCGCGTCGATGTGAACCGGATCAAGAGCAGCAACCTGGTGGTGCGCAGCCACCCGGACTTCAAAGGGGCGCTGATCGTGGACGCCATCATCTATAACCGCGCACCTTTCGCCCAACCGTTTCCACTGCTCGAACTGCGCTTCTCGGACCTCAACGGCCAACTGATTGCCAGTCGCCGCTTCAAACCGGCCGAATACCTGTCCGGGGAGCTGGCCGGACGCGGCGAAATGCCCAGCCAGACCCCGATCCACATCGCGCTGGATATTCTCGACCCAGGTCAGCGAGCGGTGAACTACAGCCTGAGCTTTCGCTCGCCGGAATAAACCCAGGCGGCCTACCCGGTACGCTGCCGGCACGCCGGCCATGATGCCGCTTGTCCGGGTCTGACGACCCGGAGCCCAGGGTGCAGGGGCGGCAACCCGCAGTTGTTCAGATTTTATCCAAATCCATCTTTATCCGGTCATCCAGAGCGGGTATCATGCCAACCCTTTTTCGAACCTCAAGATTCGGCCCCACAACAGGGAACACCTATGTCGGCGGTACGCATCGGCCCTTATACACTGCGCAATAACCTGATCCTCGCACCCATGGCTGGGGTCACGGACCAGCCGTTCCGAACACTTTGCCAGCGCATGGGCGCAGGCATGGTGGTGTCGGAAATGGTCTCCAGCGACCTGTCCCTGTGGAACAGCCGCAAGTCGAGCCTGCGCCGCATCCACGAAGGCGATCCCGAGCCCCGCTCGGTCCAGATCGCCGGGGGCGATGCACAGATGATGGCGGCAGCTGCACAGGCCAATGTCGCCGCGGGCGCCCAGATCATCGATATCAACATGGGCTGCCCGGCAAAAAAAGTCTGCAACAAGGCGGCAGGCTCTGCTTTATTGAGAGATGAAGCCTTGGTCAGCGAAATTCTGCATGCCGTGGTGGGCGCCGTGGACGTTCCGGTGACGCTGAAAATCCGCACCGGCTGGGACCGGGCCAACAAGAATGGCCTGAACGTGGCGAAGATCGCCGAACAGGCTGGCATCCAGGCGCTTGCGGTGCATGGCCGCACACGCGCCGACCTGTACACCGGTGAAGCCGAATACGACACCATCGCCGCTATCAAGCAAGCGGTGTCCATCCCGGTCTTCGCCAACGGCGACATCACCTCGCCGGAAAAGGCCAAGGCAGTGCTCGACGCCACGGGCGTGGATGGCCTGCTGATCGGCCGGGCCGCTCAAGGGCGGCCCTGGATCTTTCGCGAGATCGAGCATTACCTGCGCACTGGCGAGCAGTTGCCAGCGCCGCAGCTGGACGAGGTGGAACGCATCCTGCTAGAGCACCTGGCCGCCCTGCACGCCTTCTACGGCGATGTCATGGGCGTGCGAATCGCCCGCAAGCACGTGGGCTGGTACCTGGCGACACGACCCGGCGGCAAGGAGTTTCGCTCCCGGTTCAACGCTTTGGAAGACACACAAGCGCAGTGCGCCAACGTTCGCGCGTTTTTCAGTGAACGTCGACAGAGCCTTGAGACAGAGGACGGACAAGGGGTGGCCGCATGACGATGATGACCGAAACATTTGTGAGTGGAACAACGCCCGTGAGCGACAACGCCAACCTGAAACAGCACCTGAACACGCCAAGCGAAGAGGGCCAGACCCTTCGCGACAGCGTCGAGAAGGCGCTGCACAACTACTTCGCCCACCTCGAAGGCGCGACCGTCACGGACGTGTACAACCTGGTGCTCTCCGAAGTCGAGGCGCCGCTGCTTGAAAGCGTGATGAGCTATGTGAAGGGCAACCAGACCAAAGCCAGCGAGATGCTCGGGTTGAACCGAGGCACGCTGCGCAAGAAGCTCAAGCAATACGACTTGCTGTAAGCCAGAATCCCGATCGAAAAAGGCGCCTGTCTCAACACAGACGCCTTTTTTGCTGACTCCACCGCGTTATTGGAACCCGAAATGACCGACCAGACTACCCGCCTGCCAGTCCGCCGCGCCCTGATCAGCGTCTCCGACAAGACCGGTATCCTCGAATTTGCCCGTGAGCTGCAACTGCTCGGGGTCGAGATACTGTCCACCGGCGGCACCTACAAGCTGCTCAAGGACAACGGTGTCAACGCGGTGGAAGTGGCCGACTACACCGGCTTCGCCGAAATGATGGATGGCCGGGTCAAGACCCTGCACCCGATGATCCATGGCGGCATCCTCGGTCGTCGCGGTACCGACGACGCGATCATGAACGAGCACGGGATCAAGCCCATCGACCTGGTGGCGGTCAACCTGTACCCCTTCGAAGCCACCATCTCCAAGCCTGGCTGCGACCTGCCGACCGCCATCGAGAACATCGACATCGGCGGCCCGACCATGGTCCGCTCGGCTGCCAAGAACCACAAGGACGTGGCCATCGTGGTCAACGCCAGTGACTACGCCAGCATCGTCGAGGGCCTGAAGGCCGGCGGTCTGACCTACGCCCAGCGCTTCGACCTCATGCTCAAGGCCTTCGAGCACACCGCCGCCTACGACGGCATGATCGCCAACTACATGGGCACCGTGGACCAGGGCAGGGAAACCCTGAGCACCGAGGCACGCGGCGATTTCCCGCGCACCTTCAACACCCAGTTCGTCAAGGCCCAGGAAATGCGCTACGGCGAGAACCCGCACCAGCGCGCGGCGTTCTACGTGGAAGCCAAGAAAGGCGAAGCCAGCATTTCCACTGCCGTGCAGCTGCAAGGCAAAGAGCTGTCCTTCAACAACGTGGCCGACACCGACGCTGCGCTCGAGTGCGTCAAGAGCTTCGTCAAGCCGGCCTGCGTCATCGTCAAGCATGCCAACCCGTGTGGCGTGGCCGTGGTGCCTGAAGACGAAGGCGGTATCCGCAAAGCCTATGATCTGGCCTACGCCACCGACACCGAATCGGCCTTCGGCGGCATCATTGCCTTCAACCGCGAGCTGGACGGCGAAACCGCCAAAGCCATCGTCGAGCGCCAGTTCGTTGAGGTGATCATCGCACCGACGATCTCCCAGGCTGCGCGCGAGGTGGTTGCAGCCAAGCAGAACGTGCGCCTGCTCGAATGCGGCGAGTGGCCAGCGGAGCGGGCTGCCGGCTGGGACTTCAAGCGAGTCAACGGCGGGCTGCTGGTCCAGAGCCGTGACATCGGCATGATCACCGCCGATGACCTGAAGATCGTCACCCAGCGTGCACCCACCGAGCAAGAGATCCACGATTTGGTGTTCGCCTGGAAAGTGGCCAAGTTCGTCAAATCCAATGCCATCGTCTATGCCAAGCAGCGCCAGACCATCGGTGTGGGCGCGGGCCAGATGAGCCGCGTCAACTCCGCCCGTATCGCCGCCATCAAGGCCGAACATGCCGGCTTGCAGGTGCAGGGTGCCGTCATGGCCTCGGACGCGTTCTTCCCGTTCCGCGATGGCATCGACAATGCGGCCAAGGTCGGCATCAGCGCGGTCATTCAGCCCGGCGGCTCGATGCGTGACGCCGAGGTGATCGCTGCCGCTGACGAAGCCGGCATCGCCATGGTGTTCACTGGCATGCGCCACTTCCGCCACTGATTCAGGGCAATCGGCCGCACCCAGGCAGGCAACTGCTGCGGTGCGACCTGGCACAGCGAGAGGCACAGCCTTTTGCTCGACAGATCTAGAGGTTTTGACATGAAAGTTTTGATCATCGGCAGCGGCGGCCGTGAGCACGCCCTGGCCTGGAAAGTCGCCCAGGACCCACGCGTCGAAAAAGTCTTCGTGGCTCCAGGCAACGCTGGCACCGCCATCGAGGCCAAGTGCGAGAACGTCGCCATCGACGTTTGCGCCCTGGAGCAACTGGCTGACTTTGCCGAGAAGAACGTCGACCTGACCATCGTCGGCCCGGAAGCGCCACTGGTCATCGGTGTGGTCGACCTGTTCCGCAGCCGTGGCCTGGACTGCTTCGGCCCGACCCAGGGCGCTGCCCAACTGGAAGGTTCCAAGGCGTTCACCAAGGACTTCCTGGCCCGCCACAAGATCCCTACGGCCGACTACCAGAACTTCACCGAGATCGAACCGGCCCTGGCGTACCTGCAGGAAAAAGGCGCGCCGATCGTGATCAAGGCCGATGGCCTGGCCGCTGGCAAAGGCGTCATCGTCGCCATGACCTTGGCAGAAGCCGAAGCCGCCGTGCGAGACATGCTCGCGGGCAATGCCTTTGGTGAAGCGGGTTCGCGCGTGGTCATCGAGGAATTTCTCGATGGCGAGGAAGCCAGCTTCATCGTCATGGTCGACGGCCACAACGTGCTGCCCATGGCCACCAGCCAGGACCACAAGCGCGTCGGCAACCAGGACAGCGGCCCGAACACGGGCGGCATGGGTGCCTACTCCCCTGCCCCTGTAGTCACTGACCAGGTGCACCAGCGGGTCATGGATCAGGTGATCTGGCCGACCGTGCGCGGCATGGCTGAAGAAGGCAATGTCTACACCGGTTTCCTGTATGCAGGCCTGATGATCGACAAGGCGGGCAACCCCAAGGTCATCGAATTCAACTGCCGCTTCGGCGACCCGGAAACCCAGCCGATCATGCTGCGCCTGGAGTCGAGCCTGGTGCTGCTCATCGAAGCAGCTTTTGCCAAGGCCCTGGACAAGGTCGAGGCGCAGTGGGACCCACGCCCTAGCCTGGGTGTGGTGCTGGCCGCAGGCGGCTACCCTGGTGACTACGCCAAGGGCGCAGCTATTTCAGGCCTGGAGGCGGCCGCAAAAATCGAAGGCAAGGTATTCCATGCGGGCACTGCCTTGAAGGACGGTGACGTGGTTACCGCTGGGGGGCGCGTGCTGTGCGCCACGGCCATGGGTGAGACCGTCGAATCCGCTCAGCAGCAAGCGTATCGCCTGGCCGAGCAGATCACCTGGGACGGCAGCTTCTACCGGACCGACATCGGCTACCGGGCCATTGCCCGGGAACGTGGCGAGCAATAACCGCTTTATCGCTGCACTGTCGAGGCGCCCGGACCTGTGCAGCCGGGCGCACGGCAACCGGCTCGTTGGCGTGCCCGCGGGCCTTGCCTTCAACTCCAAACGCCGCGCATAGTTAGCACCCCGCACATGGGCCAAGAAGGGATTTCGTAGTGCGCCGGCTCCGGATTGCCTCAGCGTTGATCGTCAGCTTGCTGACCCTGATCTGCATGTTCCCCGCGATGGCGGAGCATGACAGTGGCTGGGCCCTGCTGCTCGACGAACAAGGCAACCTGCAACTGAGCGACGTGCGCTCGGACCGTTATCGCAACCAGTTCAGCCCGCTGGAGCTGGCAGAACTCGATGCGGCGCCCCCCGACCAGGCCCTGTGGCTGCATTACCGACTAGAGCCCGGTGAGCAGGAACAACTGCTGCGCGTCTTCGCGCCTGATCTTTCTGGTCTGGACCTATACGCCCTGCAGGGCGACAAGCTGATACGCCACCTGCATCACGGCCGCCAAACCGGCAGTGCCAACCCCACATTGCGCGGCAGCGACCACGTGCTGCCGTTGCCCAACAGCAAGCAAAGCCTGGATATCTACCTGCGCCTGGTATCGGAACACCAGCTGCGCCCGGCCATCAGCCTTGAGCCCGCTGCGCGCGCCGCCGCCAATCAGACCCAGCCGTTGCTGTTCGGCACGCTGTTCGGTGGCCTGGTGATGCTGATCCTGCATAACCTGATTCGCTTCATCTACAGCCGCTCGAGCACTGCCCTGATCCTGGCGTTCTACCATGGCTTGATGTTGCTCAGCGGCCTGATCCTGCTGAACCTCAGCGGCCCATGGTGGCATGTGTGGTACAGCGCCCAGACGCCAGCGGCGTACCTTACGCTAGTCCTGGCGGGGCTGGCAGGGCTGTACTTCACCCAGCACTTCTTCGCACCGCGCAACTCGCCGCGCCTTAACCGGCTGTTGAACGGCGAGATGCTGCTGGTGGGCGTGAGCGGGATCGTGCTGCTGTTCATCGACACCTTGCCGCTCAATCTCATGACCTATGCCTTGATGGCACTGGGCAGTGTCACCATGCTGGTGGTCAGCAGCTACCATTGGTCCCGCGGTTACGCACCCGCCCGTTTGTTCGGTCTGGCGATGATCATCTTCAATGTTGGCGGGCTGGTGCTGCTGCCTGCCCTGCTTGGACTTACACGCACCCCCACGCCATGGTTGCTGTGCATTCTGTTGGGGCTGGCAGTGGTGAGCGGGCTGCTATTGAACCTGGCGGTCAGCGACCGGCTGCGACGCATCAATGAGGAGCGCTTCAGTGTCAGCCGCGCCTTGGCAGCCAGTGACGCCGAAATCAACGCCAAGGCCGAATTTCTGGCCAAGATCAGCCACGAAATACGTACCCCCATGAACGGCGTGCTGGGCATGACCGAACTGCTGCTGGGCACGCCGTTGTCCGTCAAACAGCGCGATTACGTTCAGACCATTCACAGCGCGGGCAACGAGCTGCTCACGTTGATCAACGAGATACTCGATATCTCCAAGCTCGAATCCCGTCAGATCGAACTCGACGATGTCCAGTTCGACCTCAACGCGCTAATCGAAGACTGCTTGAACATCTTTCGGGCCAAGGCCGAGCAGCAGAACATCGAGCTGATCAGCTTCACCCAGCCCCAGGTGCCCCGTGTGGTCAGCGGCGATCCCACCCGCTTGCGCCAGGCGCTGTCGAGCCTGATGGAAAACGCGCTGAAAAACACCGACCAGGGGGAAATTCTGCTTGTCGTTGCAATGGACCAGCGCGGCGAGGTGCCCCGCTTGCGCATCGCGGTGCAGGACAGCGGCGACCCCTTGCCGGCAGCCGATCGCGAGGCGCTGCTGCAGGCGGAACTGCACAGCAGGCACTTCCTGTCCAGCAATCGGCTGGGCGGCCACCTGGGGCTGGTAATCGCCAAGCAGCTGATTGGCCTGATGCATGGGGAGTTTGGCATCAAGAGCAGCACCGGCACCGGCAATACCTTGTGGCTGACCTTGCCCCTGGACCCAGCCTGCCTCGAGCAACCTCCGGCCGACCTGGACGGGCCGCTACGTGACGCGCGGGTACTGGTGGTGGACGACAACGACACGTGCCGCAAGGTACTGGTCCAACAGTGCAGCGCCTGGGGCATGAATGTCAGCGCAGTGCCTTCAGGCAAGGAAGCCCTGGCTCTGCTGCGTACCAAGGCTCACCTTCGTGATTACTTCGACGCGGTGCTCCTGGACCAGAACATGCCCGGCATGACCGGCATGCAACTGGCCGCCAAGATCAAGGAAGACCCCAGCCTCAATCACGACATCCTGGTGGTCATGCTGACCGGTATCAGCAACGCGCCCAGCAAGATCATCGCCCGTAATGCCGGGATCAAGCGGATACTGGCCAAACCGGTCGCTGGCTACACGCTCAAGACCACGCTGGCCGAAGAACTGGCTCAACGCGGCCGCGAGCAGGCGCTGCCGGCTGCTGCACCAGGCCAGCCCCAGGCCCTCGACCTGCCCCCAGATTTCAGCGTACTGGTCGCAGAGGACAACACCATTTCGACCAAGGTCATCCGCGGCATGCTCGGCAAGCTCAGCCTGCAGCCCGACACTGCCTCAAACGGCGAAGAAGCCCTTGAAGCGATGAAAGCCAAGCGCTATGACCTGGTGCTCATGGATTGCGAAATGCCGGTTCTGGATGGTTTCTCGGCAACCAGGCGCCTGCGCGAATGGGAAGCCGCCAACCAGCGCGTGCGCACACCCGTCGTTGCACTGACCGCGCATATCCTCGCCGAGCACAAGGACCGCGCCAAGCAAGCCGGCATGGACGGCCATATGGCCAAGCCCGTCGAATTGTCCCAACTGCGAGAGTTGATCCAACACTGGGCCAGCCAACAGCCGGCCAATGCTGATCAGGGCATGGGCCCTGACGGCAGTTAGCCGCGCAACTAGAGCACCAGATCCCTGATGACGCGCTCGGCCGTTCGCGCAACGCTGGCCTCTGCCCTGCGCCGATAATCCTCACGAAACCCTCGCAGATTGAAGTGGATCACTTCCAGGCGCAGGTCTCTCACACTGACCCCGTTGCTTGCGCCCATGAACAGGAAGTCGCTGGTGCTTTTCTTCATCGAAATATCCATGTGCAGCAGCACCATGTCGATAAAACCATTCGACTGCTGAGCACAGGGCAACAACTGCACGCGCGCCTGAGTGCCCACGGTCGAATGTGCGCTGAACAGTCTCAGCGCCTTGTCATCTCGACGTAGGGCCTCTAGCGCCTGGTTGGCCGCTTCGGCCAGGCGTGGAGAGCTCGCCTGGCTGATGTGCTCGACTGCCTGCGCAGCCAGGCTGCCGCGGTCAGGCCCCGGCCGCCGCCCTGCTGGCGCCAGCTTGCCATCGAAGCCAAGGGCAGCGAAGTTGCGCCAGTAATTCCTGAACCAGTCAGGTTCAAGACCGTCTTGCAAATCCCCCCATGCCACCTGCTGCGCAAAGGCGTTGGCCAACAATATGTCGGAGCGTGCTTGCGGGCATACGCCTGGCAGAAAAACCAGCACGCTGCTGTGGACCAGCTGGCCAGCGATAGATGATGCGTCGGTGTTAGTCATGGTTCGGCTCCTGCGCGCTGATTTCGCTGCGATGATGGGCCAGCTTGCCCTGAAGTTTTTTTGCCAGCCCTGGCCCGATGAGGTTCATGCGCCTGGAATCGATCAAGTACTGCCCCTGGAACTGCCAGCACGCCTGCACCGCCTGAGGGTCGAACGGTTGCCAGAGCCAGTCAGGATCGAGAGGCTCTCGACTTCCCAGGTTCAATTGAGTGCTGATGATGGAATACTCAGGCAGCGCCAGCCGAACCTCGGCATGCGCATAGTTCAGGCCAGTGTCGCCATGGTGTTCGCCAACATCACAGCGCTCCCCCATCCGGTTATCACGTGTTTCACTGCTCGCGCAGGCTGCCAGACACTGCGCGACAGCTTCGCGAAGGCGGTGAGGCGTAGCCTGGAGAAGACTGTCGCAAAGCAGGTCCCAAGGCCTGAAAGCCGCAACCGGCACCATGGGTATCGTTTGCGACCGCAGCGTGGCAAGCGTGCAGCCGAAACTGCTCTGCACACGTATGTATTCCTTGAGCCAGCTGTCACCATCAGCCCCTGAGTCACCGCCATTGCACGCGGCTAGGTAGGCCGCCAGCTGGATATTGAGCATGTCGTGCCTGCAAGACTCGCTGATGGTCTTGTCGACGAGCACCAGACTGTTGCCATTGCGCCACACGCTGTAGTTATTTGACATTGATGCACCCTCCAGGCTCACCGAAGCCAAGGCCCCGGTGAGTCACACCGACAGGTTAGATTTCGAGGGCCAGCAACACTTCCAGGGCGTTGTCGTCAAGCTTGGTTTCAACCACGGCGCGTACTTTCTCGTACTGGCGCTGGTCGAGGTTCAGAACGGCACCGCAGGCGTAGTTGGTGGTGCCGCTACTCTCCCATTTGGCCAACATGTAGTTGGCTTTCTTGTCAGGCTTGGCATCGGTCTGGACTGCGCTCACCATCATGGCAACCTGGCCAGCACCGGTCTGCTCACACTTGTTCAGGCTCAGGCTGTTGCGGTCATCCTCCACGGACTTGCGATCCAGCAATTCGACATTCTTGGTGCTGGCAGCCAGTGCGGAAACGACCGTCTTGCCCAACCCTTCCAGCGCCGATGCTACGTCGCCCGTAAAGGTGCCATAGGCAGCTTGCAGCCCTTTACCAATCAGGTTACTGATTTCCAGGTGCCTGTCGCTCTGGGTAATACGCTGAACATCAACGCGCGTGGGTGTCCAACCCATCTTCGACATTAGGAACACGTACTGGTTGAACCAGGCCTGGGTTTGCTGGATCGGGTGGTGCTGCCTGTTGGCGCCCTGGGTAGCAAGGGAGTGGCAGGCCTTGGCCGCGTTGCGGTTGGCCTCGCTCATGGTGTCGGGGAACACGAACAGGTTCATGTCAGGCAGGACTTGCAGTTCAAGGTTTTCTTTGTTGGTGGTCATGTCTAAGGCTCCAGTTGGGTCCGGTCGAAACCAGGTAGTTTCGGCCTTGAACCTAACCGCTCGACGCTGCTCATCCTGCCTCGAAACGCTTCCCCCTCGAATCGAACTGCCGTGCTTCAGGGCTTGGCGCCATACCACCGCGGCGTGTAGACCCACTGCCCGCCATCTGGGCGGTCGAAGGTGCACGTGGTCGATGAGCCCACCAGCACCATGGTGCGCATATCGACCATTTCTGGCACCAGTTGGGCCAAAGAGACGACGCGCAAAGCCTGCCCCGGCCTACCAATGTCACGGCCAAGGACTACAGGTGTATCAGCACCACGGTGCCGGCGCACGACGTCCAGCGCGGTCCCCAGTTGGTGAGGACGTGCTTTGGAAATCGGGTTGTAGAAGGCCAGCACCAGATCGGCCTGGGCAGCGAGGTCCAGCCGTTTTTCGATGATCGACCAGGGTTTGAGATTGTCCGACAGCGACATGACACAGAAATCATGCCCCAGCGGCGCGCCAGCCTGTGCAGCCGTTGCCAGCGAGGCCGATACGCCAGGCAGTATTTCTAGATCGACAGCGTGCCAGCCAGCGTCCGTGGACTCGTGCAACGCCTCAAGGACCGCAGCGGCCATGGCGAATACACCTGGGTCGCCCGATGACACCACCACCACCGAACGACCCCGCGCGGCCAGTTCGAATGCGTGGCGGGCGCGCTGCATCTCCTCACGGTTGTCGGTGCAGTGCAGCACCTGATCGTCCCGGAATGGCCCTGCCATTCGTACGTAGGTTTCGTAGCCGAGCACATCCTCGGCCCGTGCCAGCTCAGCCTTGACCGCTGGCACCATCAACTCCGCTGCACCGGGTCCCAGACCGATGACGGCCAGCCGTCCACGGCGACGGCCAACCTGAGTCACCTCGATGGGCGCAGGTGCCACGGCGATGACCACCTCACCCTGGCACTGCAACCGCGCCTCGGGCAGTGCAGCGCCCACCATGCCAGCCACATCGTCGGGCCTTGCCGCAAAGCGCAATTCGACACCCAGCGCCTGCGCAGCGGCATGCAACCGGGTGTCCGCCATGGCCCGCTCATCGGCCAGCACGCAGGCCAGCGATGCCTGCGCGATACCGGCCTGCTGCAGCGCGTCACGAATCGTCAGCAGATCGCCGCTGGCGAGACCGACCACGACGGAGCGGGGATGGATCAACAGCTCGTCTCGGCTGGCGGGGCGCGCCAAATGGCCTACATGGATGGTGCGCTGCGCGGCATCACTGGCAGGCAACTGAGCCTGCGCCAGCCACGGTGCTTGACCCTCGATGCGAACCGACTCTCCAGCCAGCAGGTCGGACACGAAACGCTTGCCTTGTTCCAGATCCGCCAAGGCGTAACCCTGGGGCGGATTGAGCAGGCACGTACCAAAGCGCAACTCGCCGCTGGTGGTGATGGCCGCTGAAACACCCAGCGCAGCGGCGATGTCGCGTGCCATCTGGTTGACGCCACTGAGGCCACCGAGCAGGGGCACCACGGCGCTGCCGTCTTCTGCCACGGCAAGCACAGGCGGCTCGCTGCCTTTCTCGCCCAACAGGCTGGCCAGGCTGCGGATCACGATCCCCGCGGCGCACAAGGCGATGATCGGCGTACCACGCTGGTAAAGGCTGCGCAGCAGATCGCCAAAAGTGCTGTAATCCTGGTCTGCCCCCTGGACGCGCCCTTGCAGGCCGTAAATGGTGGCTTGGGCGTAGATCCGCTGAAGGCAACGGGCGGTGGTCAGACTGCCTTGCCCCAGGATGACGATGGCCGGTGCCACCTGCGTGTTCAGCCCTGCCATTTTTCCCCCGGCACGATGATCAGCGAAAAGTAAGGCGAGGACTGCGGGTCGACCTGGTCCAGCGGTACGATTTTCTGGTTGGCCATGGTGGCGCGTTCCACATACAGCGCACGCTCGTGCAGGCCCAGCTCACCGAGCACCTGCCGCACCTTGGGAAAATTGCGCCCCAGTTTCATGATGACGGCCGCATCGGCGTCGGCCAGGCGGCGCTTGAGATCTTCGGCCGGCAAGACGCCAGAGAGCACCGAAAGGCTCTGGTTGCGATAGACCAGCGGTGCACCCAGCACCGAGGCCCCGCCGAGCATGGAGCACACGCCAGGAATCACCTGCGCTTCATAGCGCTGGGCCAGGCGGTCGTGCAGGTACATGTAGGAGCCATAGAAGAACGGGTCACCCTCGCAGATCACCGCCACGTCACGCCCTGCGTCCAGGTGTTCGGCCACCTGGACGCTGGCTTCGTCGTAGAAGTCGCTGATCACCTGCTCGTAGGACAGGGGCGCGGGCAAGGCTTCGGTAGTCACCGGATAGACCAGCGGTAGTAGCGTCTGCTCGGGTTGCAGGTGCGCTTCGATGATGCCGAATGCGTTACCGCGCTTGCCCTTGGCGACAAAGTAGCCGACCACCGGCGACTCGCGCAGCAGGCGCAGGGCCTTGAGCGTGATCAGTTCAGGGTCGCCCGGCCCTACGCCAAGGCCGATCAGGCGTCCGCGCGGGGCCATCATTCCACCTCCGTGGCCAGGGCGTTCACGGCCGCGGCGGCCATGGCGCTACCGCCCAGCCGCCCCTGCATGATCACAAAGGGCACGCCACGGCTGTCAGCCGCCAGCATGGCCTTGGATTCGGCAGCGCCAACGAAGCCGACGGGGAACCCCAGGATGAGCGCTGGGCGCGGCGCACCGGCATCGAGCATTTCCAGCAGGTAGAACAACGCCGTCGGCGCGTTGCCGATCACCACTACGCTGCCTTCCAGGTGGGGGCGCCACAGCTCCAGGGCAACGGCGGAGCGGGTATTGCCAGCGGCCTTGGCCAGGTCCGGTACGCTCGGGTCGCGCAAGGTGCAGATGACCGGGTTGTTCGCTGGCAGTCGTGCCCGGGTGATGCCTTCGGCGACCATGTGCGCATCGCACAGGATCGGCGCGCCACGCAGCAGGGCCTGACGGCCGGCCTGGCCGGCGCCCTCGGAGAATTGCAGGCCATCGATCGCATCGACCATGCCGCAGGCATGGATCACGCGTACCGCAAGCTTTTCAAGGTCTGCGGGAATCCGCTCAAGTCGGGCTTCCTCACGAATGATCCGGAAGGAATTGCGATAGATCTCCTGACCATCGCGGATGTAGTCAATCATCAAGGTGCTCCGTCGGCAGGTCGAGCATGGCGCCTGCTTCATTCAAGGTAATGTCAGTGGCGCGCAGGGCGCCGAACCCCGGCAGGCGGGGGTCACGCTGGTAAAGATCGTAGCGCCCGGACGCGCGGGCCAGCAGTGTGGCCGGGGCGGTGTGGGCCAGGGCACAGGACCGGGGGCAGCCAGTAAGATGCACGCTGGCAGGCGCCCCGGGCCCCAATAATGCGGCCAGTGCCACGGCGTCAGCCTTCGTCTCGCTCAAGGCCTTGGCACAGCCACTGGCGCCGGTGCAGGCGCTGATGCGTGCCAAGGGCTCGGCCGCGTGGCAGAGCAGCCCGACCGTCATCAGGCTGCGCTGCGCCTGGTCGATGGCGCCGGGCGCCAGGTTGGGCAGCACCAGGCTCTGCCAGGGGGTCAACCGCAGGCTGCTGTCGCCCTGTTCACGCGCGACACTCGCTGCCTCACGCAGCATGGCCGGGGTGAGCCGCCCCAGTGGCGGTGCCACGCCAAGCGCAACCCCACGCCGCTGAGCCAGCGCCCCAAGCCACGTCACTGGGCGAACCGGCCGGCGCCAGCCCAGCACGGCGGGGTCTTGGCGCAACGCCACGCCAAGCCCACCGATGAAATCGGCAGCCGTGCAGGTCTGCAGCACATGCCGCATGCGCGACTGGGTTGAGGTGGCCAGGTCCAGAAAACGTTCGAGCACGGCGCGTACCAAGGTCAAGCCCTGGCTGAACGGTACCGCACCCAGTACGTCACTCTCCCCAAGGCTGCCGGCCAGGCCGAATGCGAGCCAGGGCTGCTGCTCAAGCTCAAGCACCGAAAGCCACAGGTCGTGCGGGTGATCGAACATGGCCAGGCGTTCACCGGCATCGAGCTGAAGGGCGAACTTGGCCGATAACGCGTGAAAGCGTGGCGTGCCCTCGAGCAGGTCGAGGATTTGCCCCCCCAGCGGCCTGACGTCCAGCACCATCGCCGGATCAAGCCCGGCCAGTGGGCTGAGCATCAGGTTACGAACATCGTCGCCGGCTGCTTCACGCGGGCCCAGCCCAGCTGCAAGCAGCGCCGCCACCAGGCCCTGGTGATCAGGGCCGACGCCGCGGATTTGCAGGTTGCCCCGGTTGGTGGCCTCGATCACCCCCCCTGCGAAGCGCTCGGCGGCGCTGGCGACGGCCTCGGCCTGCTGGGCCAGCAACACCCCGCCCGGCAGTTTGATCCGGCAAATGCCGCCATCCAGGGCGCTGACGATACGCCACAACCCCGGACAAGCCGAGGGGCGAGGCGAACTGTAGGAAGCGTGAGGTGACATCGCTGAGGTGTCCGGCAATCCGTGAAACTGCGCTTGAGTGGAGAAGGCGCGGTATTATGCCTGCTTTGGCCGCCCGCATGAAAAGCCGGTGGTCGAGCATCTTTCGGGTAAAGGCACAATTGGGCGTGCTGCACACGCACGAACTCTAGAGGTATCAATGGCACCCTGGCTCACAGTAGTAGGCATCGGCGAAGACGGTTTCAGCGGTCTGGGCAAACAGGCTCGCCGAGCGCTGCTCAGTGGGACACGGATTTTCGGCAGCCCTCGCCAGCTGGCCCTGCTGCCGCGTTGCGTGACCGGCGAACGGCTGCACTGGCCGAGCCCTTTCTCGCTAGCGCCGGTACTGGCGCTGCGCGGCTCGCCTGTGTGCGTGCTGGCCAGTGGCGACCCGATGTTCTATGGGGTGGGCGCCAGCCTGGCGCGCCAGGTGCCTGCCGACGAAATGCAGGTGCTGTCGATGCCCTCCTCGTGCGCCCTGGCTGCTGCGCGCCTGGGGTGGGCGCTGCAGGACGTGCAGGTGGTGTCGCTGGTGGCAAGGCCCCTGGCCGCGCTCAACGCGCACCTGCATGGCGGCCTGCGCCTGCTGGTACTGAGCAACGATGGAGACAGCCCGGCGGCCATTGCCGCGTTGTTGCGCGAACGGGGTTTCGGCCCCAGCCGCCTATGGGTCTTCGAACACCTGGGGGGCGAGGCCCAGGGCCAGTTGCACGGGCAGGCATCCACGTGGCAGCACGGCCAAACGGCTGCGCTCAACCTGGTGGCCATCGAATGCGTGGCAGCGCCCGAAGCGCCTCGCCTGCACCGCCTGGCAGGCCTGCCCGATGACGCCTACCGGCACGACGGCCAACTGACCAAGCGCGATGTGCGCGCCATCACCCTGGGCCGGCTGGCCCCCGAGCCCGGGCAGCTGCTCTGGGACGTGGGCGCGGGCTGCGGCTCGATCGGCATCGAATGGATGCGTGCACACCCGGCATGCCGCGCCGTGGCCATCGAGGCCGACGAGGGCCGTCAGGGGTTGATCGAGTACAACCGTGATGCCTTGGGCGTGCCTGGCCTGCACCTGGTGCGCGGCAAGGCCCCCATGGCACTGGAAGGGTTGGAACCGCCACATGCGGTGTTCATTGGTGGCGGGGTCACCCGTCCAGGGGTACTGGCGCATTGCTGGTCCAGCCTGCGCCCAGGCGGTCGGCTGGTGGCCAACGCCGTGACGGTGCAAAGCGAACTGGCCCTGGCCCATTTCAAGGCGCAGCACGGTGGCGAACTGACGCGCATTCATGTTGCCCATGCCCAGCCCTTGGGTGCGTTCGATACCTGGCGCCAGGCGCTGCCCATCACCTTGCTCGACGTGGTCAAGCCGGCCGATGCGTGAAGAAACCCGCGAACAGGCCGCCCCGCTGCGCAGTGGCCTGACCACTGGCAGTTGCGCCACCGCGACCAGCCTGGCGGCTGCGCGTCTGCTGCTCACCGGTGCAGACAGCGACGCAGTGAGCATCACCCTGCCCAAGGGCAAGGTGGTGCAGATGCGCCTGGAGTTCTGCCGCCTGGTCGACGATTACGCCGAAGCCGGCACGCTCAAAGACGCCGGCGACGACCCGGACGTGACCCATGGTGCACTGCTGTTCAGCCAGGTACGCCTGCGTGCCCAGGCCGGTGTGCACTTCGTCGCAGGCACAGGCGTGGGCACTGTGACCCGGCCTGGGCTGGTCCTGGCCGTGGGCGAGCCGGCCATCAACCCGGTGCCACGGCGTATGATCACGGACCACCTGCAGGACCTGGCCGTCGAATGCGGCTACACCGGCGGGTTCGAGGTCACCCTCAACGTGCGGGACGGTGAAGCCCTGGCGCTCAAGACCATGAACCCACGCCTGGGCATCCTCGGCGGCCTGTCGATCCTGGGCACCAGCGGTATCGTGCGCCCCTTCTCCTGCGCAGCCTACATTGCCTCCATTCATCAAGGTATCGACGTGGCGCACACCAACGGCTACACCCACATCGCCGCGTGCACCGGCAACGCCAGCGAGGACACCATGCGCCGTGTCTACGGGCTGCCGGAAATCGCCCTGATCGAGATGGGCGACTTCGTTGGGGCGGTGCTCAAGCACCTGCGCAAGGTGCCGGTGCCCCGCCTGACCCTGTGCGGGGGCTTCGGCAAGATCAGCAAGCTGGCCGCCGGGCACATGGACTTGCACAGCCGTCATTCGAGCATCGACCTGCCGCAATTGGCGGGCTGGGCAGCAGCAGGCGGGGCCGATCCGGCGCTTCAGGCGGCCATCGTGGCCGCCAACACCAGCCAGCAGGCCCTGGCGTTGGCCCACAGCGCCGGTGTCCAGTTGGGCGATGCCGTGTGCCAGCATGCCCTGGCCTTCGCCCGCAGCGTCGTGCCTGCACAGGTGAGCGTCGAGGTGGTCGCCATCGACCGCCAGGGCGGCATCGTCGGTCGAGCGGGCCAGCCATGAGGGCGCGCATTCTGCTGCTCGGCGGCATTACCGAGGCGCTGGCCATCGCACGCCTGCTGGGCCCGGACCACATCTACAGCCTGGCCGGCATCGGCCGGGTGCCCGACGACCTGCAGTGCCAGGTACGCGTGGGCGGCTTCGGGGGGGCCGCTGGGCTGGCCCAGTACCTGCGTGAAAACGGCATCACGCTGCTGGTCGATGCCACCCATCCCTACGCCGCCCGTATCAGCGCCAACGCGGCCAGCGCCGCGCAGCGTGTCGGGATCCCTTGCTGGGCCCTGCACCGTCCGGCCTGGCAGGCACAGGCGGGGGATGACTGGCGCGAAGTCGAAGACTGGCCGGCGCTGATGCAGGGCATTGGGCCCTATGCCCGACCGCTGTTCACCCTGGGCCGGGAACCCCTGCAGCACCTGGACGCCATCCCGGATGGCCAGTTCTGGACATTGCGCGCCCTGCAGGCCTGTCCTGGCAATGCGCGCTGCGAGGTGATCGGTGCCCGCGGGCCTTTCGACCTGGACCAGGAGCGTGCGCTGTTCACCGACCGGCGCATCGACGTTCTGATCAGCAAGAACAGCGGCAGCGCCGCCACCGAACCCAAGCTGGAAGTAGCCCGCGAGCTAGGCCTGCCGGTGTTCATTCTCAAGCGACCGACATTGCCGATTGCCGATCGGACGTTCCATGCCCTGCCGGAACTGGTGGCGGCTTTGTTCGCTATGTGACGAAAGCCCCCTTGCATAGCGCCTAGGGGGTTGAGCTCCTACACCCCTTTGGGCATTTTCCGAGCGCCTGCAAGTGGCCATGTGTCGCAGTCCTGCCTTAAACTCGGGCGCCCCACTCGGAAGACGTGCCTGATATGGAACTGCAATGGTGGATCTGGTTGGTGTTCGGCATCGCGCTGATGTTGCTCGAACTGGTCTTGCCCACGTTCTTCATCCTCTGGTTCGGTATCGGTGCCGTGCTGGTGGCCTTGGCCTCCCTGGCGCTTCCAGGCCTGGAGCTGGACATGCAAGGGTTGCTCTGGGTCGTGCTCTCATCGCTGACTACCCTGCTGTGGTTCAAGGTGTTTCGCCGTAAGCAGCCGGATGAGCGCTGGACCGCCGCCAGCGTGATCGGCGAGGTCGGCTTGCTGACCACAGGTGTGTCCGAATTCCAGAAAGGCCGGGTGCGCTTCCAGAAGCCCGTACTGGGCAATGAGGAGTGGACCTGCATTGCCGATACCACCATCCCGGCCGGCGAGCGGGTACGCCTGATCGCCGTCGAAGGAAATACCGCCCGCGTCATCCGGGCCTGAATCCGTAAAAAAGGAATTTGCCATCATGACCAGCCTCATCGTCGTCGGCGCCATCGCTCTGTTCGTCCTGATCACCGTGTTCAAGGGGGTACGCATCGTCCCCCAGGGTGAGGAATGGATCGTCGAGCGCCTGGGCCGCTACCACACCACCCTCAAGCCTGGCCTCAACGTCGTCATCCCCTACATGGACGTGGTTGCCTATCGCCTGCCGACCAAGGACATCATCCTCGATGTGCAGGAACAGGAAATCATCACCCGCGACAACGCCGTCATCGTCGCCAACGCCCTGTGCTTTGCCAAGGTCGTTGACCCGCAGAAGGCGTCTTATGGCGTGCAGGACTACGCCTTTGCCGTCACCAGCCTGACCATGACGTCCCTGCGCGCCATCGTCGGCGCCATGGACCTGGACGAAGCCCTTTCCAGCCGCGAGCAAATCAAGGCGCGCCTGCGCGAGGCCATGTCCGAGCAGACCGAGGACTGGGGCGTGACCGTGCGCTCGGTGGAAATCCAGGACATCAAGCCGTCCCAGAACATGCAACTGGCCATGGAACGCCAGGCGGCCGCCGAGCGGGAGCGCAAGGCCGACGTCACCCGTGCCGAAGGCGCCAAGCAGGCGGCAGTACTCGAAGCCGAAGCGCGCCTGCAGGCCGCCCGGCTGGATGCCGAGGCGCAGATCAGCCTGGCCGAAGCCTCGGCGCGGGCCATCTCGCTGGTCAAGGACGCGGTCGGCAACGAAACCGTCCCGGCCATGTACCTGCTCGGTGAGCGTTACGTCGGGGCCATGGAAAACCTGGCGAGCAGCAATAACGCCAAGGTGGTGGTACTGCCGGCCGACCTGCAGGAAACCGTACGCGGCCTGATGGGCCGCAACAAGGCCTGAACCTGAACGGCTTCGCGGTGCCAGGCATCGCGAAGCCAGCGGCCAGGCACGCCACCTGCGTCACGTCACCGCACCCCGCCAAATTTGCTTATACTCGGCCGTACAATAGTCACCACGATTCCTGACCGGATCTCTCCATGCCCCCACGTCGGCACATTGCCTGGATAGCCTGCCTAGCGGTGCTGTTCAACCTGCTGGCCATGCCGTTGTCCTCTGCTGCGCCCAAAGGCCCGGCAGAGCAACTGCTATGGGGGGCGTTCTGTTCCAGCATGGCCAACAAGGCCAAGGTCGATGTGCAGGCCCTGGCCAAGATCGACCTGGGCCCGCAAAGCGATGACAGCGCCAGCACAATGCACTGCTGGTGCTGCCTGGGTGCCGCGCCGCCACTACCATTGGGCGGACAAGCGTTACAGCTGCATGCCTCGCCTGCTCGTCTTGCCGGCCCACTGTCGCTGGATGCGCCACCCACGCCTACGCCGCGCCAGCTCAGGCCCGCGCTCAACCCCCGTGCCTCCCCGCTTGCCTGAGTGTCTCACGCCGCCTGCCTGAACCTCATTCCATCGGGACATTCATCATGCTCAAGCACGCCCTTGCCGTGGCCGCCCTCCTGCTGCCCACCGCTTTCGCCCATGCTCACGAATACACCGTGGGCGACCTGCATATCGCCCATCCCTGGTCGTTGCAGCTGCCGCCCAATGCCCCCAACGTCGCCGCGTATTTCGTGGTGCACAACAATGGCAACACCGATGACCGCCTGCTGAGCGCCGAGTCCCCCATCAGCGATGACACCCAGTTGCACGAGCACGCCATGAGCGCTGCCGGTGCCATGCGCATGCAGCAAGTGCCAAACGTGGTAGTGCCCGCAGGCAAGGATCTGGTGTTTGCACCCAGCGCTTACCATGTGATGCTCATGCAGCCCAAGGATCGCAGCCTGCTGACCGATGGCCAGCGCTTCCCGCTGACCCTTCGCTTCGAGAAAGCCGGCCCCATCACCGTGCAAGTGGCTGTGCAGAAAGCACCGCCGACTGGCCAGCCGCAGGCTCATCAGCACTGACTGCCGCTGACAGGGCGTGATGCGCTCGTCGCCACACCGCCAGTCCCGTACCACCCGCCCTGATCGCAGGCGCGCCGGTGGCGGATGGCTGAGCCTGTTCGCCATGTGGATGATTTTCATCGGGCCGCTGGTTTCCCAGTCGATGCCCATGGATCACCATGGCGCCGGCATGACCATGCCGATGGACATGCCGATGCCGGCTGCTCATCAGCATGGCGACGCTCATCACGGCCCGAGCCAGGACGGCCAGCTTCATGTGATGTGGGAGAAGTGCGGCTACTGCAGCCTGCTGTTCAACTGCCCTGCATTGCCCCAGGCGCTCAGCCCCCTCAACCTGGCAGCCGCCCTGCCTCAGGTCCATCTTCAGCCTGCCACGCGCCACGGGCATGCCAGGCAGGCCGTTTTCCCCGGCGCCCGCAGCCGCGCACCGCCCGTTTCGATCAGTGTTTGACCCATTAGCGCACGAAGCCTGATCGCTTCGCGTCTTCTCACGACTGATCGACTGGAATCATTATGTCCGGCTGCACCCCTCTTTTGTCCCTGCGCGGGACCATTGCCGCCCTGTGTGGCTCGTTGCTGAGCCCTGTCGCACTGGCGGCAGACCCAGGCCACGTTGCCCATTCCTCCGCTGCACCTGAGCTCGGCCCTACGGTCATCACCGCCATCGCCCCCAGCTCGCCACTGACCGTGGTCACCCACCCCAAGGACCCTCGCCAGCCCGTGCCGGCCAGTGACGGTGCCGATTACCTGAAAACCATTCCCGGTTTTTCGGCCATTCGTGCCGGCGGCACCAACGGCGACCCGGTACTGCGCGGCATGTTCGGCTCGCGGCTGAACATCCTCACCAATGGTGGGCTGATGCTGGGCGCCTGCCCCAACCGCATGGATGCCCCAACCGCCTACATCGCCCCGGAAACCTACGACCGACTGACCGTGATCAAGGGCCCGCAGAGCGTGATCTGGGGGCCGGGCGGTTCGGCAGGCACCGTCTTGTTCGAGCGTGACCCCGAGGCATTCGGCACCCTTGGCAGCCGCGTCAATGCCAGCCTGCTCACCGGCTCCAATGGCCGCTTCGACAAGGTGCTGGACGCTGCTGTCGGCAACAGTCAGGCCTATGCCCGTTTCGTCGGCAATCAGTCGCGTGCCGATGACTACCATGACGGGGCTGGCGATTCAGTGCCGTCGCGCTGGGAAAAATGGAACGGCGATGTCGCCCTGGGCTGGACGCCCGATGCCGATACGTTGCTCGAACTCACCGCCGGCAAGGGCGATGGGGAGGCGCGCTATGCCGGTCGGGGCATGGACGGTTCGCAGTTCAAGCGTGAAAGCCTGGGCCTGCGCTTTGAAAAATCCAACCTCGGCGAGGTACTCGACAAGATCGAAGCCCAGGCCTATTACAACTATGCCGACCATGTGATGGACAACTACAGCCTGCGCACACCCTCTGGCAGCGGCATGATGGGCATGCCGATGGTCAGCAATGTCGACCGCCGCACGATGGGTGCACGCCTCAAGGCGACCTGGCGCTGGGCCGATGTGCAGCTGATCAGCGGTATCGACGCACAGACCAACGCGCATCGCCAGCGCGGCGGCATGGGCGTGGATGCGCACAAAGGCCAGGCCTGGACCAAGGATGCCGATTTTCACAACTACGGCGTGTTCGGCGAGCTGACCTGGTCGCTCAGCGGCGACGACCGGGTCATCACCGGCGCCCGCCTGGACCGCGCGTCGGCGCGGGATCTGCGCCAGGCCAGCCCGACCCGCAACGACACCCGCGCCGACACGCTGCCCAGCGGCTTCGTGCGCTACGAACACGACTTGGCAGCCCTGCCGGCAACGGCCTACATCGGCCTTGGGCACGCCCAGCGCTTCCCGGACTACTGGGAGCTGTTTTCGCCGAAAACAGCGCCCACCGGGTCGGTCAATGCCTTCGACGGCATCGAGCCCGAGAAGACGACGCAGCTCGACTTCGGTGTCCAGTACCGCAGCGAACGGCTGGAAGCCTGGGCTTCGGGTTATGTCGGGCAGATCCGCGACTACATCCTGTTCGACTACCGCACTGGCATGATGGGCATGGCGACTTCGAAGGCGCAGAACATCGACGCCCGCATCATGGGTGGCGAAGTGGGTGCGGCCTACGCGCTCAGCGATACCTGGAAGGCCGATGCCACACTGGCCTACGCCTGGGGCAAGAACAGCAGCGATGGCAAAGCACTGCCCCAGATGCCGCCCTTGGAAAGCCGCCTGGGCCTGACCTACAGCCGCGATGCATGGAGCGCAGGCGCGCTCTGGCGGCTGGTCGCAGCGCAGAACCGCATCGCCCGCAACCAGGGCAATGTGGTTGGCAAAGACTATGACGCCAGTGCAGGGTTTGGGGTGTTCTCGCTCAACGGCGCGTACAAGGTGAGCAAAAATCTGAAACTCAGTGCAGGGGTCGACAATCTGTTCGACAAGACCTACGCCGAACACCTGAACCTGGCGGGCAATGCCGGTTTCGGCTACCCGGCCAGCGATCCTCAACCGGTCAATGAGCCCGGCCGGAGCGTCTGGACCAAAGTCGATTTCAGCTTCTGACATCCACCGCGGGCGCGGCAGTGACCGCGCCCTGTGCGGGTTTACCTGGAGGTTCCCATGAGAGGAACACGCGTTTCATTCTACAACCTGGCCTGGCGTTGGCATTTCTATGCAGGGCTGTTCGTGGCCCCATTCATGATCCTGCTGGCCCTTACCGGGTTGGTATACCTGTTCAAGCCGCAGCTTGATCCATGGCTGTACCGCGACCTGATGGTGGTTGAGGCCGGCCATCATCGCCAAGGGGCCGATGTGATGCTGGCCGAAGTACGCAAGGCGCACCCCGAAGGCCATGTGGGCCAGTACCTGCCGCCGCTGAACGCGCAGCGCAGTGCGCAGTTCGTGGTGCACGAAGAGGGCCGCGAGCTGAACGTGTTCGTCGACCCGTACAGCGGCAAGATCCTCGGCGAGCAGGACGGCAAGCGCAATCTGCAGGCCATCGCCCGCGCCCTGCACGGCGAATTGATGGTGGGCACCCTGGGCGATCGCCTGGTGGAACTGGCCGCAGGCTGGGGCATCGTGCTGGTGGTTTCGGGCCTGTACCTGTGGTGGCCTCGCGGGCGCCTGGGGGCAGGCGTGCTGTGGCCGCGCCTGGCCGCCCGAGGCCGGCTGTTCTGGCGCGACCTGCATGCGGTCAGTGGGTTCTGGGGTTCGGCGCTGTTGTTGTTGATGCTGCTCAGCGGCATGACCTGGACCGGGTTCTGGGGCAAGCAATATGCCGACCTGTGGAACCGCTTTCCGATAGCGATGTGGAACGATGTGCCGAAGTCAGACCAGCAGGCGCGCGAGCTCAACCATGCTCACCGCCAGACCGTGCCCTGGGCCATGGAGAACACGCCGATGCCTCAATCTGGCGCCCATGCCGAGCATGCCGGGCATCACACAATGTCCAGCCAACCGGCCGCACCGAATGTGAGCGTGCAACAGGTCGAAGACATCGCCACTGCGCGGCAGGTGGAGCCGGGCTACAGCATCACCTGGCCAACCACGGCCGACGGCGTATTCACCGTCGCGGTATTCGCCGACGACCCACGCAACGACGCCACCCTGCATGTGGACCAGTACACCGGCAAGGTGCTGGCCGATGTGCGCTGGCAGGACTACAGCCCTGTGGCCCGCGCCACGGAACTTGGGGTCATGCTGCACGAGGGCAAGATGTTCGGCCCGCTGAACCAGATCGTCATTGCGCTGGTGTGCCTGATGATTCTGCTGGGTTCGGTCAGTGGCCTGGTGATGTGGTGGAAACGTCGGCCCGAAGGCGGCCTGGGCGTTCCCCCCTTGCGCCACGACCTGCCGCGCTGGAAGACGGCCGTGGTGGTGATGCTGGCATTGGGGCTCGTTTTCCCCTTGGTGGGGGTGTCGATGGTGCTGATGTGGGTACTCGACAACCTGATCATGCGGCGGGCAAGGGTGGCGACGCAGGCATAGCGGCCCGGTAGGCGGCTGTCGTGAAACCCCAGGCGGGCCGAAAGGCCCGCCGAGCGTTTCACGGCCCCTGCCTGTAGGTGCAGGATTATTCTCTAAAGCGCCGACGCTTGACCCCGATCATTTCTAAAGCGCCCTGTACTCACGATATCGTGTCGATCTGTCACGCCCGCACCTTTGCAGTGCGTGATAGCCTAGCCGGCTACGTCAGCCAATGCGACTGACCTCTACAAGGGAATGCAGCCTATGACGCAAACTGCGCCGACTCCACCCGACGACCAACACCTGCAACGCAACCTCACCAACCGACACATCCAGCTCATCGCCATTGGCGGTGCCATCGGCACCGGTCTGTTCATGGGCTCGGGCAAGACCATCAGCCTGGCTGGGCCTTCGATCATCTTCGTCTACATGATCATCGGCTTCATGCTGTTCTTCGTCATGCGCGCAATGGGCGAACTGCTGCTGTCGAACCTGAACTACAAGTCGTTCATCGACTTCTCCGCCGACCTGCTCGGCCCCTGGGCGGGCTACTTCACCGGCTGGACCTACTGGTTCTGCTGGGTGGTCACCGGCATCGCCGACGTGGTGGCCATTGCGGCTTATACCCAGTTCTGGTTTCCCGACCTGCCTCAGTGGATACCGGCGCTCACCTGCGTGGCCGTGCTGCTGTCGCTGAACCTGGTCACGGTCAAGCTGTTCGGCGAAATGGAGTTCTGGTTTGCCCTGATCAAGATCATTGCCATCCTGGGCCTGGTCGCCACCGGCCTGTACATGGTCATCACCGGTTTCACCTCCCCCAGCGCACGCACGGCTCAACTGGCCAACCTGTGGAATGACGGCGGCATGTTCCCCCACGGCATGATGGGCTTCTTCGCCGGGTTCCAGATCGCAGTCTTCGCTTTCGTGGGCATCGAGCTGGTCGGCACCACGGCAGCCGAAGCCAAAAACCCGGAGCGCACGCTGCCCAGGGCGATCAACTCGATCCCGATCCGCATCATCGTGTTCTATGTACTGGCACTGATCGCGATCATGGCGGTGACCCCATGGCGTGACGTGGTCCCGGGCAAGAGCCCGTTCGTTGAGCTGTTCGTACTGGCTGGCCTGCCAGCGGCGGCAAGCATCATCAATTTCGTGGTGCTGACCTCGGCGGCCTCGTCTGCCAACAGCGGGGTGTTCTCCACCAGCCGCATGCTGTTCGGCCTGGCCCAGGAAGGCGATGCGCCCAAAGCGTTCGAGAAGTTGTCCCGCCGCGCCGTGCCGGCCAACGGCCTGTACTTCTCCTGCCTGTGCCTGCTGCTCGGCGCGGTGCTGATCTACCTGGTCCCGAACGTGATCGAAGCCTTCACCTTGGTCACCACGGTGTCGGCGGTGCTGTTCATGTTCGTCTGGACGTTGATCCTGCTGTCGTACCTGAGCTACCGCAAGCACCGCGCGGCGCTGCACGAGCAGTCGATCTACAAGATGCCTGGCGGGCGTTTGATGTGCTACGTGTGCCTGGCGTTCTTCGCCGGCATCCTTGTGCTGCTGAGCTTGGAGGCCGACACCCGCTCGGCGCTGGTGGTGACGCCGATCTGGTTTGTGATCCTGGCGGTGACCTACCAGTTCGTGCGGAGCCGGCGCCAGCCGCGTACTGCCGTACGTGGGTCGTCGAGCAACTGATCAGCAAACTGTGCAGCCCATTCTCAGGCAGAACTGGCGAATGGGCGCACAACAACCAGGCCGCTTCAGCCTTGCTCCAACCCCTTGAGCACTGCCTCGGCCAGGGCCAAACCTTTCTCTAGCGAGTTTTCCGTCGCGGTCAGTAAACTACGAAGCGGCTCTCCCACCCTTTCCAGTGCTGCGGCATTGGTTTCATAAGCCGCTTTCAGCGCGGCAACGGCGCACACAAGTGCATCCTCGCTATCGATCCCAGCCTGAACCGACAGTATTGGATCATGAGCCTGATTGCAGGTGCCGAAATCGGCACTGGCGGTCACGGAACGAGATGTGCGGGGTGGATCTGGAACGATCTTCTTGAGCATGGTGCATCTCCTTGCAGCTCTCTCTTTATGACGCTCCGAGCCCATACGCCAATATGGGTGGACGGAGCCGTGCGGGTTGGCGTGCCGGCAGAGAGAACCGGTGAGCCCGAAGGCTCCCACACACGGCTCCGCCCATGACGGGTGCAGCCATGCAGAGCAAAGTCGCAAGGCGCGTCAATGCTCGATCTCTCTGTATAACGGGACGCCAATCCCGGTCGCAGAATCTACTGCGGTGCCGAACGGTACTCAAGTACCGCTTATGTGTCAAAACTGTTCACCGCCCTGGACCCAATCCTGTGCAGGCCAGTCGCGCAAGCACCAACCTGGCCCCTATCCAAGCCCCGCATAGAAGCACAACCCTTCTAGACCGCAGCCTTGCGCACCACGGCACAGCCTTTGCAATCGCCCTTCTGCCCACACCACAACAACTCAGCGGAGAGAGCACATGAAGCGACGCAGTCTGATCAAGGCCTTCACCCTCAGCGCCTCGATGGCGGCGATGGGCCTTAGCTGGAGTCTCCAGGCAGCCGAGACCATCAAGGTCGGCATCCTGCATTCGCTGTCCGGGACAATGGCCATCTCCGAGACGTCGCTCAAGGACATGGCCTTGATGACCATCGATGAGATCAACGCCAAAGGTGGGGTGAACGGCAAGATGCTGGAGCCGGTGGTGGTGGACCCGGCGTCCAACTGGCCGCTGTTCGCCGAAAAAAGCCGCCAGTTGCTGACCCAGGACAAGGTCGCGGTGGTGTTCGGTTGCTGGACGTCGGTGTCGCGCAAATCGGTATTGCCGGTATTCGAGGAGCTCAATGGTCTGCTGTTCTACCCGGTGCAATACGAAGGCGAAGAGATGTCGCCGAACGTCTTCTACACCGGCGCTGCGCCCAACCAGCAAGCGATTCCGGCGGTGGAATACCTGATGAGCGAGGACGGCGGCGGCGCCAAGCGCTTCTTCCTGCTGGGCACCGACTACGTCTACCCGCGCACCACCAACAAGATTCTGCGCGCGTTCCTGCACAGCAAGGGCGTGGCCGACAAGGACATCGAGGAGGTCTACACGCCGTTCGGCCACGCCGACTACCAGACCATCGTCGCAAACATCAAGAAGTTCTCGGCCGGGGCGAAGACGGCGGTAATTTCCACGGTCAACGGCGACTCCAACGTGCCCTTCTACAAAGAGCTGGCCAACCAGGGCCTGAAAGCGACCGATGTGCCGGTCGTGGCGTTCTCGGTGGGCGAAGAGGAGCTGCGGGGCATCGACACCAAGCCGTTGGTGGGCCATCTGGCCGCCTGGAACTACTTCGAGTCGGTGGATAACCCGGTCAACCAGAAGTTCGTCGCTGATTGGAAGGCCTATGCCAAGGCCAAAGGCCTTCCTGGCGCCGACAAGGCGGTGACTAACGATCCGATGGAAGCCACCTATGTGGGCATTCACATGTGGGCGCAGGCGGCGGAAAAAGCCAAATCCACCGATGTGGACAAGGTGCGCGAAGCGCTGGCCGGGCAGACCTTCAAGGCCCCTTCGGGCTACACCCTGACCATGGACAAGACCAATCACCACCTGCACAAGCCAGTGATGATCGGCGAGATCCAGGACGATGGGCAGTTCAGCGTGGTGTGGGAAACCGAGCAACCGCTGCGGGCGCAACCCTGGAGCCCCTTCATCCCAGGCAATGACAAGCGCCCTGATTACGCCGTGAAAGGCAACTGAGGCCCTGGGCTGCGCTGCAGCCCGCCCGTGGGCGGCCCGGTGTTCGGGTACGCCTGCGCGTAAGCGCTGATTCACAGGAGAGCCTCATGCTCAGATTCCTGCTTACCCTGCTACTGCTGTTGCCCCTGGCAGTAGACGCCAGCGAAGGTGAGTTTTTCTTCGCCGCCAAGCCCGCCGAGCAGGCGCGCCTACTTGATACCTGGGCCGCCCAACCCGAGCCAGGCCGAGTGGCATTGCTGGAAAACCTGCAGGCCGGCCGAATCGCCAAGGACGACAGCCGCAAGGTGCGCCTGAACAACCGCCTGCGCGGGCTGATCGACAATGCCCTGGCCAGCCACCGGTTACTCAGTGACGACAGCGCCACCCGGCTAGCCGCCGCCAGGCAGTTGCAAAAGAGCGCACAACCGGCTCAGGTCGCCTTGCTCGACCGGCGCTACGCCAGCGAGCCGGATGCGACCGTGCGGGCAGCCTTGGGCCTGGCGTTGGCCAACCTGCAGCTCGGGGCCAGCGACCCTTCGGTGCGCCTGGCGGCCGTACGCCTGTTAGGGGAAACCGGTGACCCAACGGCCCGTACGCGCCTTGAGGCGCTGTTGCAACCCGAGATGGAAACGGACCCCACGGTGCGTACCGCCGCCGAAACCAGCCTGGCCCAGGTCAAGCGCAAGCTGCTGGTCGGTGAAGTACTGGGCCAGGCCTTCAGTGGCCTGTCGCTGGGGTCGATCCTGCTATTGGCGGCGCTGGGGCTGGCGATCACGTTCGGACTTCTGGGTGTGATCAACATGGCGCATGGCGAGATGCTGATGCTCGGCGCCTACAGCACCTACATGGTGCAGGTAGTGGTGCAGCGCTACGCACCGGGTGCCCTGGAGTTTTACCCACTGATCGCCCTGCCCGTGGCGTTCGCCGTCAGTGCCGGTGTCGGCATGGCGCTGGAGCGTACGGTGATCCGCCACCTGTACGGCCGCCCTCTGGAAACCCTGCTGGCCACCTGGGGCATCAGCCTGATTCTGATCCAGGCTGTGCGTTTGCTCTTCGGCGCACAGAACGTCGAGGTCAGCAACCCGGCCTGGTTGTCAGGTGGCATCCAGGTTCTGCCCAACCTGATCCTGCCTTACAACCGCCTGGTGATCATCGCGTTCGCGCTGGCCGTGGTGCTGCTGACCTGGCTGCTGCTCAACCGCACGCGCCTGGGCCTGAACGTGCGCGCCGTAACCCAGAACCGCAACATGGCGGCGTGCTGCGGCGTGTCCACCGGGCGTGTGGACATGCTCGCCTTCGGCCTGGGTTCGGGTATCGCCGGCCTGGGCGGCGTGGCCTTGAGCCAGGTCGGCAACGTGGGGCCGGACCTGGGGCAAAGCTACATCATCGATTCATTCCTGGTGGTGGTGCTCGGGGGTGTCGGCCAACTGGCCGGAAGCCTCTGGGCGGCGTTCGGGCTGGGCATCGCCAACAAACTGCTGGAGCCGCAGATCGGTGCGGTGCTCGGCAAGATCCTCATCCTTGCGCTGGTCATCCTGTTCATCCAGAAGCGCCCGCAAGGCCTGTTTGCCCTCAAGGGACGGGTGATCGACTGATGAACCAGCCACTGCTTGTCACCGCTGCGCACAAAGCCGGCCCTCGCCTGTCGCTGGCGCTGGGTATCGCCGCCCTGGCGCTGCTGCTCGCCTTGCCGCTGTTGTCGCTGCTGCCCGCCGACCATGCCCTGCATGTGTCGGCCTATGTGCTCACGCTGGTGGGCAAGATCCTCTGCTATGCCATCGTGGCCCTGGCCCTTGACCTGGTCTGGGGCTATGCGGGGCTGCTGTCGCTCGGCCATGGTCTGTTCTTTGCCCTGGGCGGCTACGCCATGGGCATGTACCTGATGCGCCAGGCCGCCGGGGAGGGGCTGCCAGGCTTCATGACCTTCCTGTCCTGGAGCGAGCTGCCCTGGTACTGGGCCGGCACCCAACACTTTGCCTGGGCCCTGTGCCTGGCGGTGCTGGCGCCTGGCATGCTGGCCCTGGTGTTCGGCTGGTTTGCCTTCCGCTCGCGCATCAAAGGTGTGTACTTCTCGATCATGACCCAGGCCCTGACCTTTGCCGGGATGTTGCTGTTCTTTCGCAACGAGACCGGTTTTGGCGGGAACAACGGCTTCACCAGCTTTCGCACCCTGCTGGGCTTCGACATGGCCGCACCCGGGACCCGCGCCGTACTGTTCCTGCTCACCGTCGCGCTGCTGGTCGCCAGCCTGTACCTGTGCTGGCGGTTGACGCGCAGCAAGTTCGGGCGCCTGTTGACGGCCGTTCGCGATGCCGAGAACCGATTGATGTTCTGCGGCTACGATCCGCGTGGTTTCAAGCTGCTGGTATGGGTGCTCAGCGCCATGCTGTGCGGCCTGGCAGGCGCGCTGTACGTGCCTCAGGTCGGCATCATCAACCCCAGCGAAATGTCGCCCACCAACTCCATCGAGGCTGCTGTCTGGGTGGCACTGGGCGGGCGCGGCACCCTGATCGGCCCGCTGCTGGGCGCGGGGCTGGTCAACGGCATGAAGAGCTGGTTCACGGTGGCTTTCCCGGAATTCTGGCTGTTTTTCCTCGGTGCGCTGTTCATCCTCGTGACCCTGTACTTGCCCAAGGGCCTGGTCGGCCTGTGGAACAAAAGGAGCCAGTCATGAGAGGCCTGCCCCCGGTACACCCGGAGTTCATGCTCGAACCTGCCTTCGACCCGCAGGGTATCGGCCGCGACGCCATAGGCCTGGGCCATGCCCGCGTACCAGGCCTGGACGCGCGGCATGGCACCGTGCTGAGCCTTGAAGAGGTGAGCGTCAGCTTCGATGGATTCAAGGCACTCAATGCGCTGACGCTGTATATCGGCGTGGGCGAGCTGCGCTGCATCATCGGCCCGAACGGTGCGGGCAAGACCACGATGATGGACGTGATCACCGGCAAGACACGGCCCAGCGCAGGCAGTGCCTACTTTGGCGACACGCTCGACCTGACGCGCATGAGCGAATACCAGATTGCCCAGGCTGGCATCGGTCGCAAGTTCCAGAAACCCACGGTGTTCGAGGCGTTGAGCCTGTATGAAAACCTCGAGCTGGCGCTCAAGACCGACAAGTCGGTGTGGGCGAGCCTGAGGTCGCGCCTGAGCGGCGAGCAACGCGACAGGATCGACGAAGTCCTGACCACCGTGCGGCTGAACGGGCTGGCCTCGCGTCAGGCCGGGCTGCTGTCCCACGGCCAGAAGCAGTTTCTGGAAATTGCCATGCTGCTGGTCCAGGAACCTCAACTGCTGTTGCTCGACGAACCCGTGGCCGGCATGACCGACGCCGAAACCGCCTTTACCGCCGAGCTGTTCAAGGGGCTTGCAGGCAAGCACTCGCTGATGGTGGTCGAGCACGACATGGGGTTCGTGGGCAGCATCGCCGACCATGTGACGGTGCTGCACCAGGGCTCGGTGCTGGCTGAGGGATCGCTTGAGCAGGTGCAGGCCGATGATCGTGTGGTCGAGGTGTACCTCGGTCGTTGAACAGGCGCACGTCTTCTCGCGTACACCGGTGAGCTGCCGGGGACGCCAACCCGTTACTTCAGGAGCCTTGCATGCTCAAGATCGATACGCTGCACCAGTACTACGGCGGCAGCCATATTCTGCGCGGCCTTTCCTTCGAAGCCAGGCTGGGCGAGGTCACCTGCCTGCTGGGCCGCAACGGCGTGGGCAAGACCACGTTGCTGCGTTGCCTGATGGGCCTGGTGCCCGTGCGCGAAGGCAGCGTGGAATGGGAAGGCAAGCCCATCACCGCACTCAAGCCGCACCACCGGGTGCAGGCCGGCATTGCGTACGTGCCACAGGGCCGCGAAATTTTCCCGCGCCTGAGCGTCGAGGAAAACCTGCTGATGGGCCTGTCACGCTTTGCGGGGCGCGAGGCGCGTGAAGTGCCTGCCTTTATCTACGAGTTGTTCCCTGTGCTCGAGCAGATGAAGCAACGCCGTGGCGGGGATTTGTCCGGGGGGCAGCAACAGCAGCTGGCCATCGGCCGGGCATTGGCCAGTCGTCCGCGCCTGCTGATTCTCGATGAGCCCACCGAGGGTATCCAGCCTTCGGTGATCAAGGAAATAGGCGCGGTCATCCAGCGGCTGGCGCAGCGCGGCGACATGGCCATCCTGCTGGTCGAGCAGTTCTACGATTTTGCCGAGGCTTTGGCTGATCACTATCTGGTCATGGCCCGTGGCCAGATCGTGCAGCGTGGCCGGGGCGAAAACATGCAGGCCGAAGGTGTACGCGGGCTGGTAACCATTTAACCTGCACGCTTCGACCTAGCGAGACGCTGCCATGAGTCACGAAATCCGCGACGCCCTGCCTGCCGACCTACCGGCCATCCTCGACATCTACAACGATGCCGTGCGCAACACCACGGCCATCTGGAACGAGACGCCGGTGGACCTGGCCAACCGCCAGGCCTGGTTCGACGCCCGTGCACAACAGGGTTACCCGATACTGGTGGCCGTGGACGGCGCCGACGTGCTGGGCTACGCCTCCTTCGGGGACTGGCGCCCGTTCGAGGGGTTTCGCCACACGGTCGAGCATTCGGTCTATGTGCGCAGCGATCAGCGCGGCAAAGGGCTTGGGCCGGCGCTGATGATTGCGTTGATCGAACGCGCCCAAGGCTGTGGCAAGCACGTCATGGTCGCGGCCATCGAAAGCGGCAACGCAGCGTCTGTGCACCTGCACGAGCGCCTGGGTTTCGTGGTTACCGGGCAGATGCCGCAGGTGGGGGTGAAATTCGGGCGCTGGCTGGACCTGACCTTCATGCAGCGGGTGCTGAGCCCAGGGGCCGAGCCAGACCTGCCCTGACACCTCGCCCCGGCAGCCCTCACGCTGCCTTGCCGGGTGACACAAAGCTGCGTTGGCCAGCGTTCCAGCCCTGCTTGCGTCGGGTTCCCCTCACATCTGCGTGAACCTGCCCAGGCGCTGGCGCAGCATGCTGTTCTCGTTGCGTAGCTGCTGCACCTCCTGGAGCAATTCCAGGGCCAGCGCCACGCCTTCCCATTCCAGTTCCAGCTCCTGGTGCAGCTTGGCCGCGCGCCTTGCCAGCAGCGGTGCCTGATCGTCGAACAGCCAGTCTTCAGGCCTGCGCCCGGTTGGCTCCACAATGCCGTGCTCGACGATCTCGATCACACAGTCCGCCGTGAGGTCGGCTTCCTGACACAAGGTATGCATGTCCAGTTGAACGATCAGGGTGCTGCTCATGATCACTTACTCCATTGTGCCCTCGGGTCGAACGCGGCCTTCTCGGAAAGCTTGGCCCACAGTTCCCGGGTAGATTCGTCAGAGGTGGTCGGCATGACGACCTTGAGCTGTGCATAGAGGTTGCCGCGCTGGCCCTGCTTGTCGGCCAGGCCCTTGCCTGGCACCCGCAGGCGCTGCCCGCTCTGGCTGTCGGGGCGGATGGTCAGGTTGATCCTGCCTTCGAGCGTAGGTACCGCCACCTTGGTGCCCAGGACCGCTTCCCAAGGTGCCAGCGGCACGGTGATGATCAGGTCGTGCCCTTCGACGTCGAACAGCGGGTGCGGGGCCATGCGGATGGTCAGGAACAAATCGCCATTGGCACCGCCACCGACCCCCGGGGCACCCTGGCCCTTGAGGCGAATGCGCTCGCCATCGGTCACGCCGGCCGGGATCTTCACGTTCAGGGTCTTGGTGGTGAACCCGGTGCGCTGGCCCATGGCATTGGTTTGCGGTACCTGGAAGCTGATCTGCTTGGACTCTTTGGCCAGGGTTTCTTCCAGAAATACCGCCAGTTCAAGCTCCACATCCTGCCCTCGCCTGCCGGCACTGCGCTGTTGTTGACGAGCCCCCCCGAATGGGTTGCCTCCACGACCGCCGAACATCGAGCTGAAAAAGTCCGAAAAATCGCCACTCTCGAAACCACCCCCGGCCCCACCTCGGCTTTCCCAGCCCGGCGGTGCCTGGAACGGCCGGCCATGCTGGCCGCCGTACTTGCGGATTTCATCGAATTCGGCGCGTTTCTGCGCGTCGCCCAGCACTTCGTAGGCCTCGTTGGCTTCCTTGAATTTGTCTTCGGCGTCGCGCTCTTTGCTGACATCAGGGTGATACTTGCGGGCCAGCTTGCGGTACGCGGCCTTGATCGCCTTGTCGTCCGCCGTGGGCTCTACGCCAAGTATCTTGTAGTAGTCTTTGAAGTCCATCTAGGGATCACCAGTGTGAATGTGCGTGTTGCTGGAGAAGATAGGGATCAAGCATAGCCTTTCAAGGCCCGCTTGGGGTTGCTCCATGGCAGACGACCGGTCTTGATTCTGTCGCCAGCTGGCATACACTGCGCGGCCGTTTTGCCTCCGGAAGCCTTTTCCCCATGTCCGACGTATCCCCGGCCCGCGCCCTTGGCATCGACTTTGGCACCTCCAACTCGACGGTTGGCTGGCACCGTCCGGGCATGGAATCGCTGATTGCCCTGGAAGACGGCAAGATCACCTTGCCCTCGGTGGTGTTCTTCAATATCGAGGAGCGCCGCCCTGTCTATGGCCGGCTGGCCCTGCACGAATACCTCGAAGGTTATGAGGGGCGGTTGATGCGCTCGCTCAAGAGCCTGCTCGGGTCCAAGCTGATCAAGCACGACACCAGCGTGCTGGGCAGCGCACTGCCGTTCAAGGACCTGCTGGGGATGTTCATCGGTGAGCTGAAAAACCGCGCGCAGGCTGAGGCCGGGCGTGAGTTCGACCAGGTGGTGCTCGGCCGCCCGGTATTCTTCGTCGACGAGGACCCGGCAGCCGACCAGGAAGCCGAGGACACGTTGGCCGAGGTGGCACGCAAGATCGGCTTCAAGGACGTATCGTTCCAGTACGAGCCCATCGCCGCGGCGTTCGACTACGAGTCGGGCATCAGCCGTGAAGAACTGGTGCTGATCGTCGACATCGGCGGCGGTACGTCCGACTTCACCCTTATTCGCCTGTCGCCGGAGCGGCACGCGGTGGCCGAGCGCCAGAGCGACATCCTCGCAACCGGTGGCGTACACATCGGCGGCACGGACTTCGACAAGCAGCTGAGCCTGCAAGGGGTGATGCCGCTGTTCGGTTATGGCAGCCGCATGAAAAGCGGTGCCTTGATGCCAACCAGCTATCACCTCAACCTGGCCACCTGGCATACGATCAACGCGCTGTACTCACAGAAGTCGCAGTTGGCGCTGGGCAACATGCGCTACGACATCGAGGACACCCTTGGCGTTGATCGGCTGTTCAAACTCATCGAGGAGCGCGCCGGGCATTGGCTGGCCATGGAAGTGGAAGCCAGCAAGATCGAATTGACCGAACAGCCGAGTCGTCACGTCGACCTCGGCCGCATCGAACCAGGCCTTGGCGTGGACCTGTCTCGCAACCTGTTCGAGACGGCCATCGAAAGCCTGTTGGAACGGGTGCGGGCCAGTGTCACGGACTTGCTGGCCAAGGCCGGGGTCAGCCAGGGCCAGGTCGACACGGTCTTCTTCACGGGCGGCTCCAGCGGCATTCCAGCCCTGCGCAACAGTGTGGCGGCGATGTTGCCCAATGCCCGTCACGTGGAAGGCAACATCTTTGGCAGCATCGGCAGTGGGCTGGCCATTGAGGCACGCAAGCGTTATGGCGCGTGACGAAACGACGGGGTAAGGGGCGCTTGTGTCGCCCCTCGTTGACGGTAGCGCTGGCTGTGACCGCCTGACCAAGCCTGCGCCGGCCTTGTTATGTCCTGAGCAGGCCCGCCGTGGCCGCCTTCAAACCAGCTCCATCCTGCGCAGCTCGCTCTTGAGATAAGCGTAATAGACCGGCCCTGCCACCACCCCCGGCAGGCCGAACGCCGCTTCGAACACCAGCATGGCCAACAGCAGTTCCCAGGCCTTGGCCCTGATCTGCCCACCGACGATCTTGGCGTTGAGGAAGTACTCCACCTTGTGGATGACAATCAGGTAGACCAACGCCGCCGCTGCCACCCACACCGACAACGACAACCCGACGATGGTAATCAGGGTGTTGGACATGAGGTTGCCGATGACCGGTAGCAGACCTAACAGGAACGTCAGCACGATCAAGGTCTTGGTCAGCGGCAGGTGCACCCCGAACAACGGCAGCACCACGGCCAGAAAGATGCCAGTGAATGCGGTATTGAGCAGGGAAATCTTGATCTGGGCGAAAACGATGTTGCGAAACGCCTGTACCAGCAGGCTCAGGCGCTCGAACAGGGCGGCCGCCAGTGGTTTGCGCCGGGAAATATCGGGTATGCGCTGCAGGGCGACGATAGCCCCCAGGATCATGCCGATCAGCAGGGTCACGAACATGTGGGCCATGCCCTTGCCCACCAGTTGCAAATCACTGAGATGGCTCTTGATCCAGTCGCCGATCGCCACCTTGAACTCTGCAGCACTGGCCGGCAAATAGCCCTCGATGAACGGCGGCAACTGCCCGCGCGCCCGCTCTACCAACGCCATGAACTTGTCCAGCGAAGCGCCAGGATTTTCCGCTTCATGCAACAGGAAGCTGAACGCCCCGGCGATCAGCAGCGCCAGGCTGATCACCACCAGCGTGCCCAGCAGCGCCACTGCCAGCCAGCGCGCACGCTGCCCGGCAATCAATGGCTGCAGGCGCGGCGTGAGCATGTTGACCAGTTCGAACACCAGCAGGCCTGCCAGCAGGCTGGGCAGCAGCTTCAACGGCAACGCCAACAGCAAGCCTGCGAACACGATAATCAAACTGGCCAGGGTGACTTGGCGGGGGGTGAAGGTCATACAGCCTCAGCGGCAGCCAACGAAGAAGATCCGCAGTCTGCCAGCGTTATGCCTGCAGGCATAGGCACCGATCATTTCTTCTTCAGGCACTCACTCATGAACGCCTTGCGCTCATCACCCTTGAGCACCTTGGCGGTGGCGTCTGCGTTGCACGTCTTCATTTTCTCTTGCTGGGTTTGTGGCGCCTGTTTCTTCAGGCACGTACTCATGAAGGCCTTGCGGGCGTCGCCCTTGAGCGATTGCGCCGTGGCATCTGCATTGCACGTTTTCATCTTTTCCTGCTGGGTGGTAGTTGCCGCGAAACCTTGGGCGCTGAACAACAGCGCAACCATCACTAACGGAATGTGCAGCCGTTTCATGTCGTGTTCTCCTGAGCCCGCGCCCAACGCACGGTGACACCTGCAGTGTAGACAAGCGCTGGCGCGAGGCCCGTTTTGCCATCAAGCGCACGACAACCTTTTTGCACGCAGGCAATTGGCTAGCTCGATCGAACTCCTGGCGCTGCGTGAGGTTCAAAACCTGCACATACCCTTTTGTGCAAGGAGCGGGACGATGTTCAAGCAGACTCTGGCAATCCTTCTGGCCAGCGCCACCCTGACGGCATGCGGCAGCCGCCCGGAAAACCCGGTGGACTATGTGACCTACCGCAACGAGCCCCTGGTCAAGCAGGTCGAAAATGGCATGACCATGCAGCGCGTCATCGCCATCGGCGGCAGCCCGTCCAACGTCATCGACCTGCCCAATGGTGGTACCTGCAACGACTACATCCTCAACCGCGACGGCAAGCAACAGCCATATTACGTGCGCTTCGATGCCACCGGCCATGTGGATGCCAAGGGTTTCAAGACCTGCAAACAACGTGAAGAAGACCGCGAAGCCGTCAAAGGCGCGTAAGGCTTCCGCTACCTGACTACGACTACCTGATGCTTTTTGGAGATGAAACATGAACACGACTGAAATGACCGACATTCAGACCTTGCGCCAGCGCGCGCGCGAGCATGTGGAAAACGGTGCCGTGACCGAAGGCTACAATGCCGATCGCGAGCGCATCATCAAGCTGCTCAACGATTCGCTGGCCACCGAACTGGTCTGCACCCTGCGCTACAAGCGTCACTACTTCATGGCTTCTGGCGTCAAGGCCAGCGTGGCTGCCGAAGAATTCCTGGAGCATGCCAATCAGGAATCCGAACACGCCGACAAGCTGGCCGAGCGTATCGTGCAGCTGGGCGGTGAGCCAGACTTCAACCCGGACAACCTGAGCAAGAACTCCCACGCCCAGTACGTGGCAGGCACGACCCTTAAGGAAATGATCCTGGAAGACTTGGTGGCCGAGCGTATCGCCATCGACAGCTACCGCGAGATCATCCAGTACATCGGCGACAAGGACCCGACCACTCGCCGCATCTTCGAAGACATCCTGGCGCAGGAAGAAGAGCACGCCGACGACATGTCCGACCTGCTCGATGGGCTGTAAGGCCTGTAGCAATTGGCAATGCCGCTGATGCGGCAATGCTGCTCACGCAGGGCTGCTTCGCAGCCCATTGCGGTCGGTCTGGCGCCCTGACCGGACCATCCGCCAACCCTCGGGGATCGTGAAGCACTGGCGATCTTTACCTTGACTCTGGATTACTCAAGCCCACGACCGGCTCCGCCGGAGCGTTGGACTGGCTGCAATTCCTGCGCAGTAGCCTCAGGATCTTAGCTTCGCAGCGCATAATGCCGGGGCCGCGCTGCGGCCCATCGCGGCACTAGGCCGCTCCTACCTGGACCCTGTATTGGCAGATAGCAGGGCCTGGACTTTGCAGAAGCAACTGCCTAATACCGCCCCGAAGGCTAACCGATTTCAAGGAGCGGCCTTGCCGGGGCGCCGGACCGGCCGCGATGGGCTGCGCAGCCGCTCCAAGGTTTCAGCTCGCAGGCCCATGCCCCGCCATCACTTGCGGCCTTTGACGGCCGCCGGCGCCTTACCTTCCTTCATCTGCTGCAACAAGGGTGTGCACTGGTTGGGATCATCCCCACTGCTGGGTGCGATCAGCGCCAAGAGACCGGCCGCAGGCCCCGCGACCACCCCAAGGGCAACCATACCGGCGCCGCGCAGTGCCAGCGGTACGGCCTGCACCCCGGCGCTAGGTTTGGCGAAAGCCCCCCGCACATACAGCGGCGAGCGCAGGGAGAACAGCCTCAACCCCTTGGATTCCGGCGTGATCTTCAGGTCCAGGCGCTCGTTGGCGAAGTTGGCGGTGCCGTTGATATAGATGATCGCGTTCTCGGTATCGAAAATGAACAGGCGCGTACTGGCAAGGCCATCCTTGATACCGACATCGGCTGCGGCGCAGTTGATCTTCACGTCCTCATCACCGAAGAGTTTGTCGACGATGTAGTTGCCCACGTTCAAACCTGCGATTTCCATGAGGCTGCGGCTGATGGCGCCATCGTTGACCAGCATGCGCAGGTCGCCATTGGCGCTACCGAGCAGTGCTGCCACGGAGTTGCCGCGACCGGTGATGTCGGCATCCCCATTGAGCTCGCCAAAGCTGCTTTGCATCGGTGCGAAGGTGGGGAACAGTTGCTTGAGCTTGAACCCCCTCGCAGTAAGCCGTGCACGCCCCTGCAACGGAACGTTGCGGCCGTCCAGGCGAATGCGTGATGCCAGGTTGCCGCCCGCTACGCCGAACCTCAACGGCTCCAGGCGCAGTAGGCCGTCTTCCAGCATCACGTGGGCCGACAGGTCGTTGAAAGGAAGCTGCTCGCTGTGCACGATGCGCTTGCCGGTGAAGGTGACATCGGCATCCATGGCACGCCAGCGATCGGTACGGAATTCCTCGACCGGCAAGACCTTGTCGGACGGCTGCTTGCTGGCACCACCACGGGCTTTTTGCTCGGCATTGGAGTCAGCGCCGATCAGGGGTGCCAAGTCCTTGAACAGGAGCTGGTTGGAAACGAGCTTGCCCGTGAGCTTGGGCCGAGGCTTGCTGGCGACATACGCCAGGTCACCGTGAATGTCGCTGTCACCGATCTTGCCATTGAACCCTTGGTATTCGAAGGTAGCGCCTTGCTCGGCGCGCAGGTTGGCGTTGAGGTGGCCATCGGTGGAATACGCTGGGGTGTCAGGCAATGTCACGCCGGTCAACGGGAACAGATTGCCAAGGCTGGCGCCTGACAGGCGCAGCCGCAGATCGAGCGCGCCCAGGTTGAGCGGATCGGTCAGGGTACCGGCCAATACCACATGGGTATCGGCGATGCGCACATCCGCTTGCAGCGGGAAGGGTTGATCGGACGCTTTGAGTGCCAGCAGGCCGCCGATCTTGCCGGTGCCGGACACGGGCTGGTCCTTGTAGCGCCCCTGCGCCTTGAGGCCGAACGCATAGTCCTGTGCAGGCGCCGACTTCTCGGCCGTGGCCTTGCCCACGATGTCGCTGAATGCAATGGGCTTGCCCAGAGGATCGATCTGGACCTTCATGCGAGCCTTGAGCGTCTGGTCGTCAAAGCTGACATTGCCTTGGTCGAAACCGATCGCGCCGATGTCCATCTGCCATTTGGACGGTTCTTCGTCCTCGTCCTTCGGGCCGAAGTCGAAATTCCAGTTGGCCCGGCCGTCCGCCAGGCGCGTCAGGCTGGCAGTCGGCTTGGTCAGGTTGATACGCGGGATGCTGACCTGGTGGAACAACAGCGGCAGCGGCGACAGGCGAAACTCCACGCGCTCCAGTGCAACCATCTGCGGCTCTTTGAGCCAGTCCGGGTTGCCCAGGGTAAGGTCTTCAGCCGTGAAATGCGGCCAGGGTATCCACGCCCGCCAACCGCCTTCTTCAGGCTCGGTGCGCCAGTGCACTGCAAGGTTGCCATTGATGGCGAAGGGCCGATGCAAGGCCTCGGACACCTTTTCGTTGAGCAGGGGCTTGACGCGGTTCCAGTCGAAGGTGGCAATCACCACGACCAGGATTGCCAGCACGGTCAGCAGTGTGGTCAGGGTCCAGAGGATGATTCTGGCGGGGCGCGTCATTGCGTGAGTCTCCATGCGGCAAGGCGAAAACAAGCGTAGCGGTGAGGGGTCATGTATCTGGGACTGATGAAAGGCGTGAGGGTTTTATCTCAGGGGGAGGATAGCCAAGAATTTCCCGTGCCTGGGTGCGCCTGGCTCGTCCGGTTCGCTTGGTGTATCCCGTGCGCACCCATGCCATCAAGCCCCCTGCGACTCAGCCAGGGCTCTGAATAGAGCCTTTGGCGGTTGATATCAATGAGGTCGATTTTTACCATTACCCGGATGAGCTTCTCTGTGCCGGTGCGCGGCGTAGCATTGGCTACAGACCCACTTTCCAGCCCCGCAGAGGAGCACCGAATCATGAAACGCCACCTGTTGACCCTCACCCTTTCCCTGCTTGCAGCCAATGCGTTCGCCCTGCCAGGTGCCGAGCAGCACCTGACCGCCGAATCACGTTCGAGCGCTGTTCAAAACATCCAACCGCTTGAAACACTTGCCGAAGGCGGTTCAGACCGATTGATCGAGCGTAGCGCCCGTGTTGCCGAAGGCGGCTCCGATCGTCTGATCGAGCGCAGCGCCCGTGTTGCCGAAGGTGGTTCTGATCGCCTGATCGAGCGCAGCGGCCGTGTTGCCGAAGGCGGTGCAGATCGCTTGTCGCAAACGGCACGGGTGAGCTGACCTTGTGCAAGACGCACCGCGCTGTCGTCTGCCTGACCTACCCCTTCGAGCCCGGTCCATTGACCGGGCTTCGTTTTTTTAACTAGAGTGCCCAGCCACCCTCTATAGAAACCTGCATCATGTTGCCGCGTGCCGAACAGAAGCTACAGACCCGCCAGGCCCTGCTCGACGCCGCCTGCCTGCTCATGGAGAGTGGTCGCGGTTTTGGCAGCATCAGCCTGCGCGAAGTGGCCAAGGCGGCCGGCATCGTGCCCACCGGCTTTTACCGACATTTCCCGGACATGGATGCACTGGGCCTGGCACTGGTCAGCGAGGTGGACGATACCTTCCGCCAGACCATCCGGCTGGTGCGACACAACGAGTTCGAGCTGGGCGGTATCACGGATGCGTCGGTCCGTATATTCCTCGACGTGGTCGCTGCCCACCGTGCCCAGTTTCTGTTCCTGGCACGTGAGCAGTACGGAGGGTCGCAGCCCGTGCGCCAGGCCATCGCCCAACTGCGTGAAAACATCACCGCTGACCTGGCCACCGACCTGGGCCGGATGCAGCGTTGGCAGCACCTGGACAATGCTGCGCTCACCGTCATGGCGGACCTGGTGGTCAAGACCGTGTTCGCCACCTTGCCCGAATTGATCGACAGGCCAGAAAGGGGTGAACCCAAGGCGTTGACGCCTCAGGAAAAGATCACCCAGCAACTGCGCTTCATCTTCGTCGGTGCGCGGCATTGGCAAGGCCTTGGCAACCCGGGCTGACGGGCTCGGCAAACCCGACTTCTGCTACCATGGCGCCCTGCCCGACAGCGACGAGCGCCAAGATGTCCAAGCCCCGCCCCACCCTGCCCGAACTGACCCGCTTCAATCAGCACTTTGCCACGTGCATCGTGCCTCTATGGCAGGGGCCAGGCTGGAACACCGAACTGGCATTGCCCTACGAAGCGCTCGACGCCGAACATCAGCCGCTGCCTGTGCAGCGCTATCGGGCGATGGCGTGCGCACGCCAGTTGTACCTGTTCAGCAGCCGCATCGATCAACCGGGTGCGGCCGAACGCGCCGCGGCATTGTTCCGTTCCTTGCAAAAGCACTTCCATGACCCCGAGCACGGTGGCTGGTTCTACAGCATCGACGCCCAGGGCAAGCCGCTGGACCGGCGCAAGGACCTCTATACCCACGCGTTCATCGTCTTCGCCTGCGCGCACTATTGGGGCCAGGTCCGCGACAACCTGGTGGTCTCCACCCTGGCTGCTGCGCTGGACGTCATTGAGCATCGCTTTGCCCGGGATGATGGCTTGTACGAGGCCAGCCTGGGTGAAGACTGGGGCAACCTGGGCAGTGGCGCGCTGCAAAACCCTCAGATGCATTTGGCGGAGGCCTTCCTGCAGGTGTTGGCCGTGCGTGATGACCAGGCTGTGCAGCAGTCACTTTTGCAGTTATGCACAGCGATGCAGGCCCACTTCATCGAGCCTGCCCACGGCCTGATGCTGGAAAAGCCCAGGGGCACTGTGGATAACTGGTTCGAGCCGGGTCATCAGTTCGAGTGGTTCTATTTGCTGCACACCTCGCCGCTGCTGCGTGAGACGGCGTTGCATGCTTCCATTGAGCGGGGGTTCGCCTTTGCCGAGCGCCATGGCGTGAAAAACATGGCGGTGCTGGCGACGCTGGATGTGCAAGGGCACGTGCTGGATGCGACCCAGCGTATCTGGGCACAGGCTGAATACGCCAGGGCCTTGGCATTGCGCCCTGACGCAGACGAGAAGCTGCCCCAGCTGTTGCAGGCCCTGCAGGGGCGGTTCTTGCGGCAGGCGGGATGGTATGAATGCCGGGATGGGCAGGGCAATGTCAGCCGGCATGATATGCCGTCGACTACGCCTTATCACCTGGCTACCTGCCTGGAAGGGTTGAAGCGACTGGGTGAATGAAGTCGGGTGCTGCGACAGTGGTGCCATGATGGGCAGGTAGGCTCGGATCCTGGGGCCTTCCAGGGCGCTGGCAAATTCGCGCCATTGGAATACGTACAATGGCGAGCGTTATCAGAACTGCCACAGTATCGGGCGTCTGGTTTATTGGCTTGGTTCTATGTGCATTGTTATTACTCTGTAAGCGCTACAGCACATGTTAATTCAATATACTGGTTAAGCTTGTATATTCTTTGAAGATTACTCAATTCTCGTGTAAGAGCGGCCTTGTGCCGCGATGGGTCGCCTAGCGGCCCCAAAATTTGAGCAATATCGCTGTTTCTGGGGCCGCTGCACGGCCCATCGCGGCACAAGGCCGCTCCTACACGGGTTATATATCGCGGCACGTTTGAAGTTATCATTCCCACTGTAGACGCTCTTGCTGTTGCTGTTGCTGTTGCTGTTGCTGTTGCTGTTGCTGTTGCTGTTGCTGTTGCTGTTGCTTTGGCTTTTGATCTTGCTT